>WRBF01000017.1 GCA_009784685.1 Defluviitaleaceae bacterium
AAATTTTTATTCCTGCCACGAAAAGAGACCGCAGCCTTACCAATGTAAGGCAAGGGCTCTTGACAAAGGCAGGGATAAAAATTTCCAACTCAAAACCGTGTTGTACATTGTATTGCAAGGGTATCATAAACCAATTATGACTATCGCTGTTGTCATGGTTGATGGCAAAAAAGTACCTCTCCCTGGGCTTCCGTTGTGTGTCATAAAATGAAATCCCACTCCAAGGTAAAGTGCCTCTGCTCATATACCCATGAACGAGAATACCTTCACCAGGCACTATGATATCCGCAATGTTAAGAGAATCAGTAAGAATATAAATAATTTCCTCCGTGCTATCATCCCAATCATTTGAAAAATGAACGAGCGAAACATCGTATATCGGCTCGGTAGCTTCAATAAATATCGAATCTCCCTGTTCCGTAGATTCTTCTAAAAATCCAGGATAGTATATCAAATGAAGTCTTTCAATAATACCATCAATGATAACATCTTCTTCACGGTGAATAAAAATAAACATATCCCCAAGAGTTGCGGAATGCCCTCCCCATTCGTAGATTTGTGATGTGTCTGTTTCAGGCGATTTCCATTGTCCGGTCCCGCTGTCAATTCTGCCGTCTATGAAGGTAAAGCGGTATGTTATCGTCGGCAGGGCTTCGCTATAATATCCTTGGACACCTACTGTAACTACCGTTTCAATCACGGCATGACTGCCGGCTTGCTCAATTAGTGTATGGGTTGCTGTTGTCCAATCCGGACGAGGAACGCTCTCATTCATGGTAAAGATGTACAAATAACCGTCATATTCCTCGAAGGCATAAAGCACTCCAAAAAGATAGTAATAGTTGCCGTTAACAGCTTCCATAGCAACTCGGGTTTCCCCAAATTGACTCTTATCTACCCAAGACTGTGTATAGAATTGCAGTAGGTAATCACCTATATCGTTAAGGCTCGTAAACCCCGACGACGGCAAAAGTATGCTGAAACCCCTTGAAAGGGGATGGTGTATTGGTGCTATCTCTTCGTACCAAGGCTGCCAGTTTCGCCTAGAATCATCAATATGTTCCCATGCAAAGACTCCGCTCCGCCCCCACCAATCGTTCCAAAACTCGCCTGCGGCTTCTATTGTTGCGCCTAATTCTTCGAGCGTCCATTGATGAGGTTGGTCGGTAGGCGGCTGTGAGTCGGTGATGTCGTTGGGCTGATTTACTGTAGGTTGATTTAAATTGCCGTTCTCATCGCTTTGTCCTCTATCGCAAGCAGCAAGCCCTACTGTTAACAGCACTAACAGTAATGCACTGAATGTCCTATTTAAAAAAATTTTCAAGCTGCACCCCCTATAAAAATTACTCAGCCAATTGATCAACCAACCCTTTAAACACATCAAGAGCCGCCCGAATTGGCTCGGGCGTTGACATATCAACTCCACCTTTTTTAAGCAGGTCGATAGAATATCCGCTTCCGCCGCTTTTTAGAAAATCAATATAATCTTTTACCGCAGGTTCTCCTTTTTCAAGGATCTTTTGTGAAAGTGCAATCGCCGCTGAATATCCTGTTGCATATTGAAACACATAAAATGGGTTATAGAAATGTGGTATTCTTGCCCATTCCATCATGATATTATCATTGATTACAACTTCGCTGCCATAATATTTTTTGAGAAGTTCCGCATATATTTCGCAAAGCAGATCAACAGTAAGCGCTTCGCCGTTTTCAACCAGTTCGTGAGTTTTCATTTCAAACTCAGCAAACATTGTCTGCCTGAAAACAGTTCCTCTAAACCCTTCAATAAAGTGATTTGTCAGATATTTCTTTTGATTCTCGTCAACCGCATTTTTCATTAGATGATCAATAAGCAATGTTTCGTTAACTGTTGATGCAACCTCTGCCGTAAATATTGAATACCCGGAGTAAATATAAGGCTGTGTTTCCCAAGCATAATAACTGTGCAAAGCATGACCCATTTCATGAGCCAAAGTAAACATATCATTTATCGTATTATCATAATTCATAAGGACAAAAGGATGGCAGCCAAATGCACCCCATGAATATGCTCCGCTATGTTTCCCGGCATTTTCGTAAACATCAATCCAACCTCTGTCGTAGGCATCCTTTAAAATATTGATATATTCACCACCAAGAGGTGCAAGCGCCGTTGTAATAGTCTCTTTTGCTTTGCTATATTCGACTGTGGAATTAACATCGTTTACAAAAGGAACATAAAGATCGTAAGGCTGAAGATCAGAAAGACCTAAAGCCTCTCTGCGTATTTTTAGGTATTTGTGCAGATGCGGCAAATATTCATGAACTGTCTTGATCAAGTTGTTTACAACCTCTTTTGGGATGTTACGTTCAAACAACGAATGATCAACGCATGATGGATGCCTACGGGCTTTGGCATAAAATAAATCTTTCTTAACGCTATGGCTGTACATTGTAGAGATAGAATTTTTGTGCCGATTATATTGTTCATACATAGCGTTATGTGCATTGCGCCTAACATCACGATCCGGCGATTCCATTAACGAAAGAAATCTGCCATGGGTCAGCTCAACATCATTCCCGTTTTCATCTTTAACTATACCAAATTTCATGTCAGCATCACAAAGCATAGAGTAAACATTGTCCATTGCCTCTGACATATCACCGGCAGACGCTAAAATCGCTTCAACTTCTGTTGAAAGCACATGAGCTCGCATCCTTAGCAAATTATCAAAAAGATGATGATAAATAACAAACCTGTCATCATTGTCAAGTAAATCACGTAAAAAAGATTCATCCATATCTAGAATTTCAGGTTCGACAAAGGAAGTTGCCTCGGAAACACGAACAACCAGGCTTTCAGCTTTATCCGCAAATCCTTGGTACTTTGAATTTCCGCCATCTTCATGAAGTTTCATGTTGGCATAAACATAAACCCGCCCCATAGATTCTTCAATACCATTCGTTGTTTCAAGACATTTTAGAAGGTTATCAACGTTACCAAGGCTGCCCTTGAAGTCATAAATTTTTGGTATTTCAACAGTAAGCCTTTCGTATTCATCACTCCACTTTTCATCAGTTTCAAATAAATTAGTTAAGCTCCATTTGTATTGTTCATCTATTTCATTGCGCTTCTTTTGAGATATTACCATTAAGACTCTCTCCTTTTCAAATATTGCGTCAACAACTAGGGTGTGCTTGATAATCAATTCCAAAACTTTAGCAAACTTTAGTCTGGGGATCAACAGTATGTTCTTTTAAAATCGACAGCACTGCATCTTTCACTATATTATACTCAGTTTCTTCAAACCAAAAATGTCCTGAATTTTTAAGCTCTATCAGATTAAGGTTCTCCTTTATCCGTTTAATATGCCAAAAGCTCCGGCGGCTGACAAGCTCGTCATCTTCTGAATTTATAACTGTAATCGGAACTGTAAGCTTGTTTATTTTAATTTTGGTTAAATTTGATAGTCTAAAAAAGGCAATAGTCTTAGGTATAAGAAGCGGCGAATTATAAAATTTTATCCCGCCAATACCCGCCTGTTTTCTCATAGCGGCTACATATTTATCATCCGCATCCGAACCCTTCTTAAAAGTATAGAGCAAACATGACTTAACAAGCCGCATTCGAGGCTGAATGTTCACAGGTAGAGCAATAGCTATAATATGCCGGACTTTATCACAGTTATCAACCAGATGATTAATTGAAATAAGCCCTCCCATAGAATGAGTTACCAGTATTATATTATCATATTGCGTACGCATTTTATCAAGATATTCATCTACACTGGATGTCCACATTCTGGACGGCGTTTTGAAAAATTTAAATATAGTATCATCATGCCCAGCAAGGGTGACAAGGTCAACGTCAAAACCCTTTTCCTTAACTGATCTTGCCAAATCATCAAATATTCTAGAACTACCCATAAAACCGTGGATGAAAATTACTATTGTTTTTTGCGGTACGTTTTTAACTTCCATTTTTAAATAATCTCCTAAAAATCGATAAATTCCTTGCGAATATCGCTCTAGAACATGCTAGCAAACTCTAGAATATTAACCTAAACTTTGAGAATTACATAACGCAGCATAAGCCCCGTTCTCTTCAAGCAGCTTATTATGATTACCCATCTCGACAATCTTACCATTTTCAAGCACAATGATTTTATCAGCTTTACGTATAGTAGAAAGTCTATGAGCAATAACGATGAGCGTTCGTGTCCCTGCTATTTGATTTATTGCGTTTTGCACTTCACGTTCGGTTTCGGTGTCTACAGCAGAAGTTGCCTCGTCCAATATCAAAAACGGTGAATTTCTAAGGATCGACCTAGCTATTGATATTCGCTGCTTTTGCCCTCCGCTAAGCTTGACGCCTCTCTCCCCTACTATTGTATTATAACCATCCGGAAGTGACTCTATAAATTTATCAATACAAGCTGCTTTTGTAGCTTTTTCTATTTTATCTTTCGTTGCACCCGGACAGCCATATGTAATGTTATCCGTTATAGTTCCGTTGAATAAAAACACATCCTGCAAAACAACGCTTAGATTTTTCCGCAGGCTTTCAAGTGTCATATCCTTAATATCAATACCATCCATAAGGATACTGCCGCTTTTAGGGTCATGGAATCTGGCTATAAGCCCGGAAATAGTCGTCTTTCCGACTCCTGTTGGGCCTACCAAGGCAATCATCTCGCCAGGATCTGCTACAAAACTTATATTATCAAGCACAGGTATTTCATCTTCATAAGCAAATGAAACATTTTTAAGCTCAATTTGTCCGGAAAGTTTTTGAACCTCAACAGAATCAGGTCTATCTTTAATGTCCGGCTCGGTATCAAGCACTTCAAACACACGCTCTGCTCCCGCAAGTGCTTGTTGAATATTTTCGGCAGTTCTTGTTAATGCCGAAATTGGCGCATAAAGCAAATTCAAATATAACAAAAACCTAACAACATCTGCAATATCAAGCCCATAACGGATCGCAATAATAGGCCCGGCAATAAGCACAATAACGGTTCCAATAGAAGTAGTAAATGCAACAAACGGGTGGAGTATACCAACTAGGAAAAGCGCATGAAGAATAGACTCAGAATATGCTGCGCTTTTTTTATCAACTCTCTCGAATTCATGCTTCTGTTTATTGAATATCTGTATTTCTTTAATGCCTGAGAAGTTATCCTGTAAAATTGCATTAAGATCAGCAAGTTCTTCTTGTGCCACTTTAAAATATTTACGCATTTTCCGCAGTATAAAAATCATAAGAGAAATAAGCGGAATAGGCGCACAGACTAAAAGTGCAAGCCAAGGATTTATAAACAGCAGTATAACGAGAACACCGACGAGTGTTAAAATATTTGTAATAACCTCAGGTATTGCATGTGCGATAAGGCTTTCAAACTGATTTGTGTCGTTAACAACCCTAGACATAAGCTGACCTGTTTGTTTGTTGCTGTAATAGCTCATAGAGAGCTTTTGAAGATGATCATAAATAACCGATCTTATACGTGCAACTAACCGCCATGATGCGACATGTGAAAGATATTCGCTGAAAAACTGTGTAAATGCTCTTAAGAAGTAACAGCCGAGCAGTATTAAACCAAGCGTAATAATAGAGCTTAGATATTCGCTAAAATCACCCTGTTCCATTATAGAAATTATTTCACCTATAATATACGGCACTAATAAATTGATAGATGTAGTTGCAAGTAGCGCAATAGTTGCCGCAACAAGATATTTTGACCATGGCTTGGCAAATTTAAAAAGTCTTATAATGTGTTTCATGACCCGCTCCTATGTGATTTTTCTTCAATAATGCTTTATCCTTGTACAATGTACAACGAGTACATTCGTTACAAGGGTATGATACTCTATTTGCAAAATAAAGTAAAGAAATTTTCAATTTACACTTGACAATAATGTATGACATACAGTATAATGCATTAAACAATAATACTGGAGGTGCATTATTTTGGATAATAATGAAATAATAACGGGTCTTGCGCTTGAATTACGCCGCGGTACACTCGTGTTGCTTACATTGAGCCAACTTAAAAAACCGATGTACGGCTATAATTTAGTCAAAAGCTTAGAAGACGCAAACATCTCAGTTGAGGCAAACACGCTATATCCCCTTATGCGCAGGCTTGAATCACAGGGGCTTTTATCAAGTGAATGGGATACAGACGGCAGCAAACCACGAAAATATTATATTTTAACGCAAGACGGCAAAAAAGTGCTTGAAAAGTCTGAAAAAATTTGGTTTGATTTAACGAACAAAGTAAATTCTATTTTGGAGGCAGATAACAATGAAGGACAATAGTTTGATCGAAAGATATGTACATGCTGTAAGCAAAAAACTTCCGGTAAAACTTAGGAAAGATGTTTCAGACGAACTTAATTCAATAATTTCTGATATGCTTGAAGAACGCTGCGGTGAATTAGTGCCGACGGACAAAGATATCCTGATGGTTTTAACAACACTAGGTGCTCCCTATGAATTGGCTAACAAATATAGGGGAAATGAGCAAGACTGCCTAATTGGCGAGCCGCATTTCAGTAATTATATTTGGTGGCTTAAATGGGCTTTGGGAATTACTTTGATTGCTCAAGTTATAAACCATATAACGCTGTTTTTTTCAGAGCCGGCTCAAAATTATCTTTTGTTTTTCCTTGCTTTTATTCCTGAAGCATTAAGAAATCTTATATTTGCATTTGGGGTTGTTACTCTTATTTTTGCATTCCTTCATTTTAAGGGAACAAGATTTGAAGATGAACTTGAAGACTTACTTAACCTGCCGGATATCACTGATAAATCGGGTTCTATTTCAAAATGGGACTGTGTTTGGGGAATAGGATTTAACATAGCTTTTCTTGTTCTCTTTTTAGGGATACCTCAAGTAATGAACATTTATGCTGATGGTATCAGAACACCGATCTTTAATGTTGATGTTTTAATGAGTTATTGGTATATCATCGTCCTTTTTACCGGATTAGGTCTGGCAGAGGAAATTGTTGGGCTTATTGAAAGAAAATATTCAATCAAGATGATGGTTACAAATATAGTAGCCAATATAATATCAGCAGGCCTAGCTATTTTCTTATTTGCCGGCAGACAAATAATAAACCCTGACGCCATTGATAAATTAATTGATATACTTGGCGATACAGGCAATACCGCAGTAAATCTTTTAACAAATGCGCAATACTATATTTTAGCGTTAATATTGCTTGGCATAGCGATTGATGCCTTTATAACAGTTTTTAGAACTCTACGGGCGAAAAATAACGAGTAATTTTACGATAACCAAGCTTGCCAAATAAATACTCTAACAACGACTGTTAAAGCTAGCGCAACACCTATGACTAAAAAAGGAACTTCAAACTGCAAAAAATCTTTCAAAGGGTAATATCTTGATTTTTCAGGGTTATCAGCCAAATATCTAATATTTATGCTGTCTCCTATAGAAAACTTATCGGCGGAGTAAAGCCCAGCTATTTCTCCGCCGTAAGATATTCCGGCTTTATACTCATAGCTATATTTATTTGCGGTTACATCTTCTTTATCAACACGGGTTGATTTTCGAATCATAACTTTTTCACAACGAGTTATCACCGCTTCAACAAAAACCCCTTTACGTATGTAAAATAGAGACATAAGCGACCTCACCGCAAAAAACATTAAACAAACTCCTGCTGCAAAAAGCATTACAATATCAGCAAATTCCATTTAAAAAACACCCTTTCTTTTATCCCCTTATCACTGTAACAGTAGCCGCATCAATAATTACAGTAGTTCTAGGCCAACCATAAATGCTTACATAAAATTTATAACAAGGCATAGCTATTGAAGCCATGCCTTCAATAGAACCCGCTATGCTTTGGTAGTATACAAGAGAAATACCTTCTATTGCAATATCACCAAATATAAATGCCCCTAATTCTTCAAGCTCGAATATTAAAGAATATAAAGCTTCATCGATAGGTCTTATCACTCTTTGTACAGCATCAAACCCTTCGATATTAACATAATGACAGTCTATTTCGATTATACCAAATTCATCAATGTAAAATCTTATGAAATCGCTGTATACAATATAATCGCTGTATACTCTACGATATTCAACTATAAAATCGCCCCAATGTTCGTCCTCTGTTATCGTATAGAAAACAAAATCAGGAAAAAGATGGTCTATTGTTTTTAAAAATTCCTCACTTAAAGAGATTGCGTCTTTTTTGTTTTCAATATTATAAATACTTCCAGTCCAAGGATTTCCAAATATAATATGGAAAAAGCTATCTTGTATTTCTAAATTATCAACCATATCCCCATTTTCACGAATGAAAAAAACTCGGTCAAATTCTTCCAAAACTTGAACGTCCAAAAGGCTTCCAAAAAATGCTTCTGCAATCGCTTCTACACTATGAGTAGATGGTGAAACCATTAACGATCTCATCGGTCTAAACTCTCTTATAAGCTCTGCGTTAAGAGCAATGTTGTTTTGGTTTAAAAGAGTTAAAATTGCCTCCTCCTGCCTGTTTGTGATGCTATAACGAGGTGTCATTACATAAAGCAAGGAAATCAGCATCAAGTTCAAGATCAGAAGGAATATAATTGTTAAGTTTTTCGCACGTTCTGTGTTCATATTGTTATCCTTCCAAATGGATATATTAATCCTTAAGGATTAATACCTAAACCTAGCAGGCTGAGAATGAGGTGTTCCTTCCATAATTGAAAACCAATGAAGCGGCAATTCATTTCTTCTATCCAAAATATAAGCAAGAGATACATTATCAAGCAGTATCCTCTGATCGCCGTAATCAGCAGCAAACAAGCCAATGTGATCATCGAAGCTAATGTTTGCATATCCCTGTATTATTGTTTCTTGGTTAAAGCTAACTGCCAGCTTCCTATATCTTCTCACTATTCCATTTTCAACAGTAACTTCAATAGCGTGACTCATTCCTGTTTCGCTCATAATAATTGTTGAAAGCTTTACAGGGAAATCATTTATGGCATAGCTGAAATAAAAAATGCTTTGAGTTGCATTTGACCTATGGGCATCAAGATAAAATTCACCGGTTACCATAGCGTCTCTGTAGATAAAGTTAAGGGCGATATAGAAGTCAGATTCAAATGATGGACTTGCGCCTTGCGATAAAGCTCCGTAGTACGAATATTCCAAAACATTATTTGGGTGATACTTTACAACGGTATTTCCTTGGCTAAAAGTAAATACATTGTTTTGCAATCCGCTCCATTTTGAGGCAGGTCTATCAAAAAACATACTAACTCTATCAGCTATTGTGTTTAAGTGCAGCAAGCCGTTTTCTAAATACGGATTTTCAGGGATTACCATGTTGTACAAAAAGTAGTCGCCTTCCCAAACAGGTATAAACACGTTAGTATTAAACATTGTGTAGCCTTCTTGCACCGATGAAATATAGGTAATTTGATGCTTGCTGTTTGAAATATTGTCAAAGCTGTTATTAAATAATGCTGTTAAAGCGGCATCTCTGTATACAAATTCAAAACATTCACCTATATCTGTATTAACAATTATTACAGATATGGCACTTCTGTCAATGCTGTTTTGCTTTAAAACAATTTTGTCAAACTCATCTACCCTACTGCTGATAATTCCAGACCTTAACCCGAAGCTGCGAGCAAAGGCATCTGAAGGTAGTCTTACGGCAAATTCATATATATAAACATTTCCATGCAAGAGTTCCGAATAGTCAATTGGGAATGAAGAAACAAATGTTCCGTTTGTTAAAACCTCAAAAATAAGTTCATCTGCCACTCTTTTTTGCTCGCTTGCATCTAGATTATTGTAGATTATTGTGTAAATATTATCTTCGTTGCCCGCTATAATTCTAAACGGCGTCGCCAACATTCCGGTTCTTATATCTTCAATATCTATCCTGTTATTTGGAAAAAAAGAAGACATAACATAACCGATATCCCTTCCGGCTATTTCCACAAACCAAAGCTGACCGGTCAAATAAATAGCCGATAGCGTTAGGATTATTATAATGAATGTTTTGTAAGTCTTCTTAAACATGTCTTTTATCATAAAATCACCCATTGCATCTATTCTTTAGGAAATTGTAATGTCATTGTAGTTCCCACGCCTAAAGTGCTTTCAGCAAATATTTTACCGTCATGTGCCTCCATTATTTCCTTTGAAATCGCAAGCCCGAGCCCTGTACCGCCCATCGCACGAGCGCGCGCCTTATCAACACGATAAAATCTGTCGAAAATATGCGGTAAATCATCCTTGGAAATTCCGGGACCTTGGTCCGTTATGCTTACAAGATAATATTTTGATGTCTCAGCTGTTTCTATTTTGATGGTACATCCATCGCTTCCATACTTGATTGCGTTGTTGATCAAATTTGTCATAACTTGATTTATACGTGCCGGGTCAACATTAACTATATAACCTTTTGGAACATCATCAAACACAAATTTTTGACTTTTCTTTGAAGCAAGAACGTAACTTTGTTTTATACATAAAGCGACAAGGCTTGATAAATCCGTTTCCTCAGGATTAAGCTGTAGTTGGTTATTGTCAAACTGAGAAAGATCAAGAAGGTCTTTGACCAAAAGAGTCATCCTATCGGCTTCCGAATCTATAACTTCAAGAAATTCTTTTGATGTTTTGTGGTCGAACATTACGCCGTCAAGTAAAGTTTCAGCGTAGCTTTTAATTGAAGTTATCGGCGTTCTTATTTCATGTGAAACGTTTGCAACAAATTCCTTACGCATATCATCAAGCTTTTTATGCTGCGTAATATCACGCAAAAGTATTACAATTCCGTCCACACGATTTTGTTGATTCACATACGGAGTTAATTTCGCAGACACAAATCTATCACCAATAGCAACCGGAGATGTCTCAAAATAATCAGCTTCAATCTCTTCTACATTAGTTATTTCAGCGTTAATATTTTTCATCATCTCTGAAAATGGTATATTTTCAATGTTGTCAAGTTTCAAAAGTTCTCCGCAGACATTGTTTGCATGTATAAGTTCTCCTAAGCGATTGTACGCTAAAACTCCATCTGTCATATTATGCAGCAGCGTTTCGGTTTTATTTTTAGCACTTTCCAAATCGGCAATGTTTTTACTCAGCTCTTTAGACATATTGTTAAAATTATCAGTGAGTTGACCAATTTCATCAGTGCTGTTTACGACAAGTGGTTGGTCTATTTTGTTAAGCGCAAACTCTTTTGCCTTTTTTGCAAGCAAAATGATAGGGCTAGTTATCGTCGTAGCAAATAAATAACCCAATATTCCTGTCAAAGCAAGTGCTATAAAAACTGTAAACAGAAGAGTTCTGCCAAGATCTAAAAGCGTTTCTCTTATCGGCTCTGCATCAATACGAGTAAATATAACAAACAAAACATCTTCACTATTTTCGTAAAAGACAGGTTTGGCGTAATTTATAAATTCAATAAATTGCCCTGTTACATCAATAGCCTTACCGCGGCTGAACGCTCGCTCGCCTGCAAATGCCGATACGATTGAAGTATCTTTATAAACTAACTGCCGAGGGTCGTTTGCAACAGTTGATGCTATCGTCTGCCCGGCACTGTTTATTATATTGCCTTGTATTTCGTTCGATCTGCCCCTTAATGCACCGCCTCTAAGAGCGGCATCAGTTGCAAATGCTTCTTGAAAATTATCAGGACTCATGACTTCAATAACCTGCTCTTGAATTTGAAGAGCAAAGCTTGTAAGTTGTATGTGCGCCATTTCGGTCTCTTGAATGTTCGTGCGTATAAGCATAAATGTTCCGCTTATAATCATAACAATAAACACAAGAGCCAAAAACAGCACTACCCATTTGATTCTGATACTATTCATAAATTAATTCCCGCCTGAAAAATAATAACCAACCGCCCTTTTTGTAAGAATATATCTAGGTGATTCAGAATTTTCTTCTATTTTTGCCCTAAGCCTCCGTATAGTAACATCAACCGAGCGAACATCGCCAAAATATTCATATCCCCAAATTTTTTCAAGAAGAGCTTCTCTTGAAAATACTTGTGTTTGATTTGCAGCAAGAAACTTTACAATTTCAAATTCCCTGCGAGTAAGCTCTATAAGCTCATTTTTCCTGTAAATTTCATACTTATCAGGATATATTGTTATTTCACCATAAACAAGCGCATCACCCTTTTCAGGGGTTAAATCTGTAACACGCCGCCTTATATTTGATTTTATCCGTGCCATAAGCTCTTTAACGCTAAAGGGCTTTGTTACGTAATCATCAGCGCCTATTTCGAGCCCTAACACTTTGTCCGTTTCCTCTGCTCTTGCGGTTAACATAATGATTGGCGTTTGGATATTTTTCTCCCTTAACATGCGGCATACTTCAAACCCGTCAATCTTCGGCATCATAATATCTAGTATGATTAACTCCGGATTTTCAGATAATGCAAGATTAAGGCCTTCTTCACCATCATAAGCACAAAGTGCTTCATAACCTTCTCTTTTCAGGTTAAAGGCGATTATATCAACAATATTCTTTTCGTCATCTACTACTAGTATTTTTTTATCCATTTAGCTTTGCGCCCCTTTCTCTATTGATTTTCAAAACTATAGCTATGATTGTTGTAAGGACAGTAAATGGCAGCGCATAAAAGAAACTATAAAGCATGGTTGTCATATACTGAAAAAAGTCTGATGAATTAAATAATGTTTCAAATACAAAGAGCAATACAGCCGGAATTATAAAACTTATTGGTAGCATAAACATTTTTGAGAATTTGTACTTTATATACAGTACCACATAAATTAAAGTCAATGCATAAGCTAATACATAAAGAATGATTTCATCAGTATACAGCAACAGAAAAAAACTTATATATCCAGATATTACAGTAAAAATAGTTGGAACCAATAAGTAAAGCACATCTTTCAAGCCAATTTCACTCCTTTTATTCCTTTGTCTGTCTTATTTAATACATAGCCCAAAAACTAGCTTCATTCTATTTAAACTGCTTAGCCAACGCTTCAAATTTTTCAACAGATCTTTGAATTTTCTCATGCTCTTGGCAAAAAGCAATTCTAAAATGAGTCGGGCAGCCGAACGCTTTACCCGGTACCAAAAGTATATTATGGTCTTCGGCGGCTTTTTTACAAAAAGCTGCTCCATCGTTATTTATAGCACGCGGGAATATGTAAAATGTTCCTTGAGGTTTTAAACATTCAAAACCTAATCTGTTAAACGTATCATAAAGAAGTTCCATATTTTTTGTGTACACAGTCATATCAACGTTTACATCAATACACTTCCCAACAACCCTTTGGAATAAAGACGGCGCATTAACAAAACCAAGAATTCTGTTTGCGATAGTTAAAGCCTGTATAAGCGTTTCAAACTCGAAAAGTTCGTCCGGCGCAACGATATAGCCTATACGCTCTCCCGGGAGCGAAAGTGATTTACTGTACGAATAAACAACAAATGAATTATTGTAATACTTTGTAACATATGGTATGAAAGTGTTATTATAGACTATTTCACGATATGGCTCATCGGAAATAATGTAAATTTGAGATGAATATTCCTTTTGCTTTGATTCCAAAATAGATGACATTGCCTTAATCGTTTCCTCTGAATAAACAGCACCTGTCGGGTTGTTAGGCGAGTTTATTATAACCGCTTTTGTGTTTTTTGTAATAGCTTGTTCAAATGCGGCAAGATCAGGCTGAAACGTTTTGATATCGCTTTGAACGATAACAGCTTTGCCGTCAGCATTTGCTATATAGTTTACATATTCAGAAAAAAACGGCGAAAACATGATAATTTCGTCACCTGGGTTGATTATTGCTTTTAAAACCACATTAAGCCCGCCTGCTGCGCCTACTGTCATAATAATATTTCTTGCGGCAAACTTCGTCCCTTGAAGCTTGTTAATATGATTAGCTACAATACCCCGCATGTCTTCATAACCGGCATTGTTCATATATGCATGGATTTCAGAATCTTTACCGCTGTTTAAGATTTCCAAAAGAGCGTCTTTAACTGCTTCCGGCGGCGGCGCACTTGGGTTTCCAAGGCTAAAATCAAGAACATTTTCCGCACCATATAATGAAGCAAGCCTTTTGCCCTCTTCAAACATTACTCTAATTATTGAATTGCCTGCAACCAGTGTTTTCATTTTTTCGGATATCATTGTTAATCTCCTCTCTAATTCATAAGGGTTCACGTGAATCTAATTTGTAACGAATATGCCTAAGCTCTGTCATTCCGGGCTCGACCCGGAATCTTCATGCAAAAAATTTCAACATCATGTTTATCACTATTAACGCAAATGGCGCTTGAACGTTGTAGCAGCAATGAAAATGGCTCACAGTCCACAGCATGAAAATTGCGGGTCAAGCCCGCAATGACGGGCTTTTGAGCGCGTTCGCTCAAATTAGATTCACGTGCATAAGGGTTTTATATCTGTGTTTTGGTTGTTTTTGTGATGGTTATTTTGTATTCAAGCTTGATGTCTAATGAAGTTACTTTGGCATTATCACGCTAAAACAAACAAATTACGTCAATCCACCATCAACTGTTATAATTTGCCCGGTTAGGTATGTCGTACTTTCTGTACAGGTTGAAAATGCTAACTTTGCAATTTCTTCCGGCTTACAAAACCTACCAATGGGTATTGATTGTTCAAGTTCCTTTTTTTCTTCATGGGTTAGACGGTTGTTCATATCAGTTTCAACAGCACCGCAGGCTATTGCGTTTACCTGTATGCCTGACGGGGCTAGTTCTTTAGCAAGTGCCTTTGTAAAGCCATTTACTGCTGCTTTTGCTGTGGAATATGCCACTTCGCATGAAGCCCCTACATTTCCCCAAATTGAAGAAATATTTAAAATCCTTCCACTTTTGTTTGTTACCATCTTTTCGATAGCAATATGCGAGCAGTTCATTACTGAATATAAATTTGCTTCTACCATTTTACGCCATTCATTTTCATTTGTCATTCCAAAAAGCCCAAAACTGCTTATCCCAGCGTTATTGATTAATATATCAACGCTGCCAAACACTTGTTCTATTTGTAAAAACATTGACATGCACTGTTTGTAATCTGACACATCACATTGAATACCTATGACGTTCGGGTTTACATCTTTAAATTTGCGCACAGCCTCGTTCATCAAGCTTGTATTATTTATGCAGTTAAGAACCACATTATATCCGGCTTCTGCAAAAAGAGCGGCAATTTGATATCCTATTCCCCTTGAAGATCCTGTTACCAGTACGGTCTTGCCTGTCTTCACTTTGCACCTCCGGGGGCTTTAAGAGCGGCAATTTCTTCTCGGTAAAGATTGGTTTTTGCATCAAGCCACGGTGTCTCAAGTATTAGAGGCCTTCCTTCGGCATATTTTGAATGCGCAATTTTACAAATTGTCTCAAAGCCTATATGGTCTTTACCTCTCGGATTGTCTTCATTTGCTCCCAAATTAGCATGGCGGTCTTTTCTTGCACCACGAGCATTAAGCGAACCATTTAAGTGAAAAACTTTCAGTTTGTCAAGAGATAACACTTTATCAAATTGACCCATAACACCGTCAAAATCGTTTATTATATCATATCCGCTGTCATGCGCATGACAGGTATCCAGGCAAACAGCCATTTTCTCCTTTAAATCCACTCTATCGATGATATCTCGCAGCTCTTCAAAAGTTTTGCCAATTTCAGTTCCTTTTCCAACCATTGTTTCGAGACATATAGTAATATTAGTATCTTCTGAAAGAATTTTGTTCAAAGCATTTGCAATCCGCTCTATCCCCTCATCCAAGCTGCTGTCGGTGTAGGCACCGGGATGAACGACGATGTATGGCGATTTAAAAGCTTCTGCCCTGCGTATTTCTTCTGCCAAAAATTCAATCGCAAGCTCATAAGTTGATGAGTTCGGGGATGCAAGGTTTACGATATAAGGCGCATGAACAACAATTTCATTGATTCCATGCTCTTTCATATACTCAAGCCCTTCAGGTATTTTAAGCTTGTCAAGGGATTTGCGCCTTGTGTTTTGCGGCGCACCGGTGTAAACCATAAATGTATTTGCGCCATAAGAAACAGCTTCTTTAGCCGCACCTAATAATCCATCTGAAATTGATACATGGGAACCTATTAGCAAAGTTTGATTCTCCTTTAGGGTTAATGTTTGCGATATTTTTCTAAGTACACAAAATTGATGTTTTCATTAAGCTTCTTGCGCTTAAACTCCTTATAACCATTTTTAGTGTACAGTGACAAATTCTTATTACTCTTATCGCTTGTAAACAGTTCAAGCCTAACATCAGGATATAATTCCTCGACAGCTAACAACAACGCTGTTCCAATTCCTTGGTTTTGATTAGTTGGTGCAACTATCAATCTGCCTATATACAAAGTGTTTTCAAAAAATCGCATCCGAACAGATCCAATAATTTCATTGTTTTCAACAACCTTTAATATCAAACCGTTTTTAAAATCTTCCGTTATACCTTCAAGTGTTTGAGTTAAAGGCGGTATTAAATAATCGCCGACTAACTCAGCTTCACTTTGATATGCTAAATGTTGCAGCGATAGAATGTCTGGCAAATCATGAATTTCTGCTCTAGCTATTTCCATTGACTTACCCTCCTGTCTTTATTATACCAACTTTTGGTCAATTAGACAAGCTTAAAAAGATGTGATAAAATGCTTTATAATTTTCACTTAAAGGGGAAAAACATCATGCTTATATATCTAACAAGACATGGCGAAACAGTATGGAACACAGAAGGACGAATGCAGGGAAGGCAAAATTCTGACTTGACTCAAAAAGGAATAGCGCAAGCAGAGGCTTTGCAGCAAAGATTCGCATTTGCTAAATTCAATAAAGTGTATTCGAGCCCGAGCGAAAGGGCTTTGATAACTGCTGGAATGATAGCAGGAGACGCACCTGTAATCATTGATGAACGTTTATTGGAGCTTGGAATGGGTGAATGGGAAGGTCTTCAAGTTTCTTATGTCAAAAATGAGTTTCCGGAAGATTATAAGGTTTACTGGGAAACACCGCATCTATCAAAAATTAACGGTATGGAATCGTTTACAGAAATTCTTAAAAGAACACGGGAATTTATTTCAGATGTCACGGCAACAGATGACGAAAATATTCTGATAGTAAGCCACGGAGTTACTCTTAAAGCGATTATGCATATTTGGGAAAACGGATCAGTCGAAAAATTTTGGGATGGCGGATTTTTTAAGCAGACAGCCGTTGGCATAGTTAAGTGTGATAAACAGCTTAACGGCGAGATAATTAAATGTTATGATACTTCTCATCTTTCTGATGAAGAAGAAAGTTCGTATCTATGGAAGAAGCAGTCGTAGTGCCCTACCCTGCTTAAACACTCTTTTCTTTACGTTCAAACATCTTAAAAGTTTTAGCCAAAAACACAATTAGTTTTTCAGGTAAAGACAGAACAATTAAAATACTTATGGATATTATCCCTGTAAATATAAGCGTTCGTGTTCCGTGGTGTGAAGAGGCATTTGTATCATCCATTAAAATTGCGAGCATCATATTGTAAAGATGCATACCCGGAACAAGAGGTATTATCGCTGCAACAAGATAAACGGTTCGGGGCATTCTTCTAATAGGGGCAAGCACCCTGCAAACAAAAACAGAAGCAAGAGATGCACCAAAAATAGCAGCAAAGCCATCCGGATCAACAGTTGAAATAAGCAAAAATATTCCCCAGCTTAAAACCCCAACAAGCCCACATATTGGAATTTCAGACAAAGGGGCATTCATCAAAAAAACAAACCCTGATGTAGCAACAAAAGCCGCAAGCAGTTGGATCATCATAAAGCACCGCCCCCTAAATAAAACATATAGATTCCAAGAACAACACCAACACCTCCGGAGAGGCACAGTGTAACAAAAATAGCTTCAAGACCACGGCAAATCCCAGATATGTAATTGCCGCATAAAACATCACGAATTGCGTTAGTCATTGCAATACCAGGCAAATAAGGGAGTATTGAACCGATAATAGCTATGTCAATCGAATCAAATTGATTAAATCCCAATAAAACAAAAACAACAGCAATAAAAGAAATTGCGCATCCTGCTATTATCGTTACAAGATAGGATGAAAGGTTTTTAGCCGACAAAGCTGAAACTATAAGACTTACAATTATTCCTATAAAAAATGCATTTACTGCCGCAACAGCGTTCTGACCAATCATGTAAGAAAAACAAAGACAAGCAACGGCGGACGCTAAAGTTTTTGAGATCATTGAATATCCCTTTTCAGCTTCCACATCATTAAGCTTTTGCTCAACTTCATCAAGTGAAATCTCCTTACTAACATATGCACGGGAAATATCGTTTATTTTTGCGATTTTAGATAAATTATATCCTCTACTGCTGACACGTTTTATAACCGACCTGGCATTACCATCTTCGTCATCAAGACCTGCTATTATAGCAGTTATTGAAACAAATACTCCGACATTTTTAGATCCGGAGCTCGCCAAAAGCCGCTCTATAGTATCTTCAACTCTTGCTGTTTCAGCGCCGTTTGCTAACATTAGATAGCCGGCGAAAACAGATGTTTTTAGTAGTCTTTGTAAATGCATAATATTGACCTCTACTCTTTCACAGATTACAATTTACAAATTAATTCTAACATATATTTTATTTACTATCAATGCAGTTGAAGTTATTTTGGACTTTATTTTGAAGCAAAAACTACGGTTTTATAACCAATATTTTCCTGAACAATTAAAAATACGCATAAAATTACAGGCTTTTGACACAAGACTAGGAAGCAGCCCGAAGGCACAACTAGGTGTACAGTCCCAAATTAATATGGGACTGTACACCTAGTTTCGGTAAAAAAGTTAAAATTGATATCTATTACAAATATTTTTTCAATTTTTCAAAAACAACACCCATATCTAACGGCTTACCGATATGGTCATTCATACCCACTTCAAGACAGTTTTCAATATCATCTGTGAAAACGTTGGCAGTCATAGCTATGATAGGTACTTGCTTAGCAGCTTCATGGGGAATTTCACGAATTTGGCGTGTTGCTTCAAGCCCGTCCATTTCAGGCATTTGCATATCCATAAATATCAAGTCGTATAAATCAGGATTTGCTGTTACTTTCGTTACAGCTTCCCTTCCGTTTTTTGCAACGTCAATGATGAGCCCTGTGCCGTCTAGCAATGCAATAAGTATTTCCGCATTAATTTCCATATCCTCGGCCAGCAGCAGCTTTTTGCCCGCAAAGTCAGTATATTCAATCTGTGTACTGTCATCAGCAGATTGGCTTGATGACATAGAAGAATCCGGTATTGCAAGTTTTACAGTGAAAATAAACTTTGATCCTTTACCAACTTCTGATTCCAGATGGATAGTACCATCCATTAGTTCTGTAAGGCGTTTTGATATAGGAAGACCAAGCCCTGTGCCGCCATATTTACGACTTGTACTGCTATCTGCCCGTTCAAATGATTCAAATAATTTATCTTGTAATTCAGGAGGAATGCCTATACCATTGTCGGCTACTTCAAAGCGCAATTCACGTGTTCCGCTTGATTCACCCACAAAAGAAACATCAAGGCTTATCTGTCCGCCTTCGGGCGTATAAACAGCCGCATTTGTTAAAAGATTTGTTAAGATTTGTGTTAGCCGTTGGTTATCTCCAACGTGTAAAGATGGAACGTTTTCATCTACATTAACAATAAAGTTATGACTCTTCTCTTCTACTGCCGGTTCAACTAAAGAAATAATATTTTGAATAGTGCTTCTTATATCAATTTTGTTATAGCTAAGCTCCAATTTATTAGCTTCGATGCGTGACATATCAAGTACATCATTTATGATGCCTAAAAGATGATGTGCTGCCTTTTGGACTTTGTCAACAGCGGCGTTTTTGTCTTCAGAGGCGGCGGACTTTTTGGCAATAGTTGCCATACCGATGATCGCATTCATAGGCGTGCGCATTTCATGACTCATAGTCGATAAGAAATTACTTTTTGCACGACTGGCAGAAAGTGCCTGGTCTAATGCAAGAGCTAATTGGCGGTTTGTTTCCGCAATAGTTTCAGACTGTAAGTTGCGGTTAAACACACTCGCAAACATAAGCCCGACCGAAGCAAACATATCCATTTCATCATCTGTAAAAACACGTTCATTACAACAGTCGTCAATACTTATGAATCCAACTAACTCGTTGTTCAAAAATAACGGTAGGCTCGCAACAGATAATGCACCGTAATGGTCTAAAAATTCGATATCTTTTGGTTTCATTTTTGAAACAGGTGTGTTCATACGCTTACCGCTTTTAAACATTTCAAGCCATTCAGCTCGATCTTTATATGTGATTGCAAGCCCTATCGGGACATCCGATTTCTGTTTTCCTGCCTCGCTTAACCATTGATAGCGCATAACGAAATACAACTCGTTGTTTATTGACTCAGTATGCCATATTTGCACACGGTCTGCGCTTGCGCAGCGTCCGACAAGTTCCATACCTTTAATGAGAGCTTCTGATGTATTTTCTTCGTCAGAGGCAAGCAAGACCTCTGCTGTGTGGTTTACCGCATTTAGTAACTTTTCACGGTATTGGATAATCTCCCGTGCCTGTTCTATCGCTTTCTCATTTTCTATAAGCTGGGTTATATCTTGAGAATAAGTTACGATAACGTCTTCATCATCAAATTTCATTCTTCTGCCTTCAACCTTTACGAAGGTAGCTCCTTGTGACGGAGATTGCTCTATATATTGGAAACTGCCGAACCCTGTTTCTAAAATCTTTTTTAGTTCACTATCCCATATACTCCATGAGGATATATCGCCATCTTGCTCGTTATGTGCCTCTGCCATAGCTATCATTCTATTTGTATAATCATCTTTGTTGGTAAATTCATAATAATCAAGTGTTGTCTGATTACAGTATAAGGGACGAAGATCCTTGTCCCAATATTCAATACAAAGCGGCGTTGCATCAAACATAAGCTGAATCCGAGCCATTATTGCCTGTTCACGCTCTATTTCTAAAGATGCCTTAATTTGACGCAAGTCATTACTGTAGGAAATAAGCAGCCGCTTGCCATCACGTTCTATGGAAAAAGCGTTAACTTCTAAATGCAACGGTTGACCGTTTGGTAAGCGGCGCAGCCATTCGTATCTAATACTGCCCTCGCTAAATGCTTTTATAGTAACTGATTGCCCCATTTCAATAGAAAGCGTGCCGCAAGGCTGAAGTTCGGGCATAGTTTCTAAATATTTTTGTATATATTCTTCCTTATTCTTGCAGTCAAACATATCAAGTGTACGTTGATTGCATTCAACAAAGTTAAAGTCACTGTCCCAAATTTCTACAAGCGCAGGAGATGTATCTAGAAGCAGCTGTGTTATTTCGTTTGCTTTCTTTTCTTTTTCTATAGACGCTTTAGTAGACCGCAAGTCGGAAATATACAGAGCTATCATAAACTTTCCGCCTTGTTTAATACGTGCCCAAGTGACTTCGGTAGGGACTTGCTGCCCGTCTGCTCTGATCCATATAAATTCACGGCATGCTATGCCGTGCTCCATAGCTTGTGCGGCAAAATCATCAATTATTTTTTGAGAAGACATTCCGTCAGGCTGATATTCAGGCATAAGTTTAAAAAGATGTTCTGTCAAATCTTCTATGTTGGAATACCCTGTCATTTCAACGGCTTGGTGGTTACAACTTACAAAATAAAAGTTTTCATCCAATAAAATAATAGCAAAAGGCGCAGCGTTTAGGAACTGTTTGTTTAACTCTTCTGCTTGTGATTGCTCTGTTATATCACGGCAATATTCAATAACGACATAATCATTTTTATGCAATATGCGCATAAACGTCATTTCCATCTTTACAAGACTTTCATCAGGCTTGCGAAAAATCATTTCACCTATATGAGCATAACCATCATCAAATGCTTGGGAAATATGTGAGTTTAATAATTCACTTGAATTCTGACCATCAGGTTGAATTGGAATCATAATTGCGCTAAAATTGTTTATAAAAGCCTCTTCACTTGGATCTCCGAACATTCTTAAAACTTCTTCGTTACAGCTGATAGGGATTCCTTCTTTGTCATAAATGGTTACAGCTATTGGAGTTGCGTCAATCATAAATCGCAATTGTTCTTCTGCTTCATGAATTTTCTCTGTTGCATTCATCAACGGGCGTAAATCTTGAAAATAGGTTGCAAAAATGTAGGTATCTTTAATATCTATGCGGATTACAGTAGCATCACCCGGTATCAATTCTCCACTAACTGTTTGATGCGACCAAGGAAAGCGAGCATACCCTTTTTCAATCACTAATGCTGCAACAGCAGAGAATTGTTCCACAGCAACTGAGCCATCCGGCAATTTCTCGGGCGAAAACCGTAAAGGATTAGCGATAAATTCTTCCTTGCTTGATATCTCTAGCAATTTAACAAGTGCATCATTACAATCGGTTACGTTAAAAGAAGCATCCCAAAAACAAGCCGGAATAGGGTTAGCGTTATGTACTTGCTGTATAAGCCAAGCATCATCAATACCTCTTTGTACCGCATCATCAGATTTATCAAAAAATATCTTTTTGTAGCGATTTGTTTCCAAAGCATAAGCGGTTACTAATTCGTCAGTTTCACGTTGTAAAATTATTTCAAAAAATATTGAATCGCCGGCCACAGTTAAACAAAGCATATCTAAACGACAATCGTTGCCGTTTAATGCCTCTTTAACGTGGTCACAAAGAATCTTGTGGCTTGGTGTGCCGCAAGGTTGGTAATCCGGCATAAAATCTGCACCAAAAGACAACTTCCAATGTTTGTTAACTGCCTGTAAATTCCCTTTTGCATCAATACAAGAACAGGCAACCGGAAGCCTGTCCATTAAAAAGTCAATATAATTTTCAGGATTTTTATCGAAAGAACCTTTATGTGCAATTTTAAAACTCAATGTCAACACCTCTAAATAATTCTTATCTTCTGGCTTTATAGTAACATTTCGTTCACAAAATGTCAAATGAAGCGCAGATAATGCAGGGGATATTGGCTTAAAATCTTGCAGATTTACCCTGCACCATATTATGTTAATAATCATTTATATAATGATAATCATTAATTAATACTTGACATTCATTATTCATGGATTTATAATGGCACTATCCCCTACAGGGAAAATACTAATTTTAGAGGTGGTTTTCGAAATGGAATGCAAAAAAAATAATATTAAAGCTACGATTAAAGGCGCAGGTAAAGCATCTTATATTTTCTTGTTAGTCTTATTTGCTGGTTCGGTGATCTTGGGTGGTATGCAATTATTTGCACAGTTTTGGTCTTTGATGGGGTGGTCTGGGGAATCAGTTGAAATTATTCAAAGACTTCCGCATGACAGGGATATAATTGTACGTTACTTAACCATTCCCGACTTCTTTTACGTTGGAGAAACAAATGTTTTCCTTTTTGCCATTCGTGATATGGGCGGTGCAGGAATTCAGGCGTCTTTTCGCACAGTGTTTTATATAATTACAATGTTTATGGCTATGAGAATGTTTAACTTGCTTGGAAAAGGAGAAGCACCATTTTCAAAAGGTGTAACTCGTTGGTTTGGATTATTTGCAGTTTCATTTTTCATATGGAATATTGGCACAAATCTTGCGATGTCTATGGTGTCTATCGTGCTAATCGCTGTTAGTTTTGTTTTTAGTTATGGTCACTTATTACAAGAAGAAAGCGATACAACGCTGTGAGGGGATGATATTATGGCAATTATTTTACGTCTTGACAGGATGATGGCTGATAGAAAAATATCACTTAATGAACTTGCCGCAAAAGTTGGAATTGCTAATGTAAACCTATCAAATATTAAAACCGGAAAAATCAGTGCCATCCGCTTTTCAACGCTTGACGCAATTTGCGATGTTTTAGACTGTCAACCGGGAGATATACTTGAATATAAACGAACAGAAAAGAACATGGACATTCAACTTTAAGCATGATATAATCTTTTTGTACGTTGCTAACCCTTACGGCAAGTAATGAATAGTTTTTATATTTTGAACAACAAAGGAGAAATGGACAATGTTAGAGCATAATGCACGAGAGCTGGTAGTAAGCCGGGAGGTTTGCATAAAATAATCTTGTGTATAAACCTCCCCAAAGTTATCAAACTAACTTTTATGGAGGAATAATTAATGAATAATACTTTTTCAAACAAATTCATAGCAGATAAGAAGAACCTTGCACTATTAAAAGAAACAATGTGGGGACCGAATGCAATACGGCAAGCCGAGGAATTGGCTTCGCATTTTAAAATCACAAAGGACATGAAAATTCTTGACTTAGGTTCCGGAATGGGATTGTCGGCGTTATATTTGGTGCAGGCATATGGTGCAGAGGTTTTTGCCACCGATTTATTTGCTGACCCGACCGAAAATCATGAGAGATTCAAGTCTCTTGGCATTGCGGATAAAATCATCCCTATGCTTCTGGACGCAACACAGCCGCTGCCGTTTGCAAAGAACTATTTTGACGTAATTTTTTCGGTAGGTGCATACAATATGTTTGGCGATAACGAGGAAATGCTGCCAAAGCTTATTCCTTATGTGAAAAAAGGCGGTTACATCGCAGTCGCATTTCCCGGATTGAAGTACGACTTTGGTGACAATGTTCCGCCGGAAATGAAACCGTTTTGGGAAGTTCCTGATGTAGCAAGATGCATCCGCGGAATTGAGTGGTGGAATGACTTGTTTAGCAAGGCAGAAGGCATAGAGATTGTTAATATCAGCGAAATGACCTGCCACGATATCGCTTGGAAAGAATACCTTGCAAGCCTTGACCCTTCTGTTAAAGAAGAGAAATGGGATTTGGATATGATGGCAGCAGAAAATGGAAAGTATTACAATACAATCCAGCTGATTGCCAAAGTCATCTGAGCATAAGTATTTCTATAGTCAAGAAATGATGGTTCTCAGACTCCGAAATTTTCTACATCAATAAAAACCAAAGCCTTAGTATGACAATGTATCATACTAAGGCTTTGAATTTTTTTGCAAAAATCTCATTTCTATATTGACCAACGTCGCTTATACTCACAGCTATTTCTTAATCGCTGTAAATGTCACAAGATATGGTAAATTTTCATTACCATATCCTACTACATGGCTAACATCTTTAAAGCCTGCTGATTTAAGCAGCATTTCAAACTCAGTTATTCCGTACCAATACAGAACGAAATTAGAAATCTCTTTTTGCTGCACATCACCATTTTTCAGCAATTCATATCTATGGATATATGAAACCTTTTGCTTAATCCAGTCAATATCTTGGCTAATACTAGTAAACAAAATACCAACACCGTCATCATCTAACGAGCAACTATATGACTCAACTTCACCTTTTTTAAAATCCGTAGGCAACTGCAAATCAATAATGGCTTTTCCACCAACTTCAAGATAATTATAAAATGATGCAAGGACATCACCTATTATGCTTTTAGGAAGCAAACAAAAACTCCCGGTAGGCATTATTATTGCATCATATTTAGTTGGCAACGACATTTTAGTCAAATCCTGTTGATACAGTTTCGCTTTACATTCATGTTTTTCTAAATTAACTTTGCATTGCGATAGCATCTCAGCTGATAAATCAACTCCATCAACCTTTAAACCTCTTTTAATTAATGGAATAAGCATCCTGCCTGTCCCTACCCCGGCTTCCAGAACAGAGCCTGAGATGCTTTTAAGCATCTCAGAGTAATATTCAATATCACCATCAACTGAACGACCTATCGGCTTTGTGTGCTCGTATAAAATTGTACTTAGTTTCCCATATTCTTTAAATATTATGTTGACCTCCAAAAACATCTTATTAAATCCTTTTGCTTACAATCTCTTCCATGATATCTTCTATGAACTTATCAACTGTTGAATTTCCTTCTTCACCTCGGCGGCTGCGGACAGACACTGTGTTTTCCGCCTGCTCTTTTTCACCTACTACTAAAATATATGGAATTCGCTCATTGCGAGCTTCTCTAATTTTAAAGCCAATTTTTTCAGCTCGTTTATCAATTTCAACACGGATGCCGCTTTTGCTTAGGTTTTCGGAAACTTTTTCAGCATATTCTAAAAACTTATCTGATATCGGCAACACTTTAACTTGTACAGGGCAAAGCCAAACAGGGAAAGATCCGGCGAAATGCTCAATCAAAACGCCCATAAACCGTTCAATGCTTCCGAGCAATGTTCTATGAACCATTACAGGGCGGTGCTTTTTACCGTCTGCGCCTACATATTCAAGCTCAAACCTTTCCGGCAATTGGAAGTCAAGTTGTATAGTCCCGCACTGCCAAGTCCTTCCAATTGAATCTTCTATATGGAAGTCGATTTTAGGACCGTAAAATGCACCATCGCCTTCGTTTACCCTATATTGAACGCCTTCTGCTTCAAGTGCCTCACGAAGCGCATCTATAGCAAGATTCCAATCTTCGTCGCTGCCCATTGCATTTTCCGGCTTTGTTGACAGCTCAACTTTATAATCAAAACCAAATGTGCTGTACATTTTATCAACAAGCTTTATAATTCCGATGATTTCTTCTTTAACCTGTTCACGAGTCATATATAAATGCGCATCATCCTGTGTAAAGCTTCTAACACGCATAAGCCCATGAAGCGCACCCGATCTTTCATGCCTGTGTACAAGCCCAAGCTCACCCATTCTAAGCGGCAAATCTTTGTAAGAGCGTGGCTCTGATTCATAAATCATCATACCGCCCGGGCAGTTCATAGGCTTAATTGCAAACTCACGTTCATCAATTTCAGATGTATACATGTTCTCACTGAAATGCTGCCAGTGTCCGGAACGCTCCCAAAGTCTTTTATCAAGCATAATAGGTGATGATATTTCAACATACCCTGCCTCTACATGTGCGTCACGCCAAAAATCAAGCAATTTGTTTTTAATGATCATCCCATTAGGCAAAAAGAATGGGAATCCGGGTCCATCATCCGACAGAATAAATAATTTAAGCTCTTTACCCAGTTTTCTATGATCCCGCTTTTTAGCTTCTTCAATTTTTTCAAGATGTGCCTCAAGATCAGAAGCTTTTGTAAAGGCTGTGCCATAAATACGAACAAGCATTTTCCGCTTTTCATCACCACGCCAATATGCGCCCGCAACACTTGTAAGCTTTAAAGCTTTGATTGCTTTTGTACTAAAAATATGCGGTCCTGCGCAAAGATCGGTGAAGTCATCTTGTTTGTAAAAAGAAATTATGCTGTCTTCCGGTAAGTCTTCAATAAGCTCAACTTTATAAGGCTCGCCTTTATCTTTAAAAAAAGCGATAGCTTCTTCTCTGGGCATAGTGAAAAACTCAATAGGAATATCCTCTTTAACAATCTTTTTCATTTCGTTTTCAATCGCCTGAACCTCATCAGCTGAAAAAGCCGTTTCCCTATCAAAATCGTAGTAGAAACCGTCATCCGTTGAAGGGCCAATCGCAAACTTTGCATCGGGGTAAAGCCGTTTGACCGCCTGTGCAAGAATATGTGCGGCTGAATGGCGAAACGCTTTTTTGCCTTCATCATCAGAAAAAGTAAGCAAGCTTAATTCGCAGTCTTTATCAAGTTTTGTTCTAAGGTCAGCAACTTTGCCATCCAAAATAGCGGCTGTAGCTTCTCTTGCAAGCCCTTGGCTTATTTCTTTTGCTACATCATAAATTGTAATGTTTTGTTCAAATTCACGGACTACCCCGTCTTTTAATGTTACTTTTATCATTTGAGATTCTCCTTGCTATTTATTGACCGCTAGTTCTTAGAGTCCAGTCTTCGATTTTCAACCCTTGTATGCGTTCAAATTCCTTTACGTTATTTGTTACAATCGTCATATTGGAAGATTTTGCATGTGCCGCAATAAGCATATCCATATTTCCTATTAAGCAGCCTCTACTTTGAAGAAATGCACGCTGTTTGCCATATTCAATTGCAGCTTTATCATCGTATGATAATACCCTTGCAATACAATGTACAACACGGTTTTGAGTTGGAAATTTTTATTCCTGCCTTTGTCAAGAGCCCTTGCCTTACATTGGTAAGGCTTCGGCCTCTTTTCGTGGCAGGAATAAAAATTTCCGACTCAAAACTCTCCGACCTGAAACCGCTAAAAATTCGTTTATTCGAAATTTGAGGTTGCAGGTCGTACTAGCCGTACACCAAAACCGAAAATAAAGAAGAAGCGAATTTTTAGCAGTTTCAGGCGTGTTGTACATTGTATTGCAAGGGTACATTTATTAGAGATAAAAAGTTTATAAGTGCCATACGGTTTTTTTCTTGAAAAGTGTTGTTACATATTCCATGTTCAAGCTCAGAAAGAGTTATAGCTGAGATAAAGAGTCCTTTGTTTTTATGAACTTTTATTGAAGATAAAACATTTCCATTTTTCTTTATCGTAAAAATGCAAATATTTGTATCAAGCATATAGCTCATAGCTGTACCCTGTTTTCCGGCAAATCATTAATGCGCTCAACCGTATAATCATCGGTAAACCCGTTTATACCTTCCATAAACACTTCCCACTCTTTATCCTGAGGGAAAAGCAGGACTAAGTCTCCAACTTTTTTACTCCGACCTCATCACCTTCAAACCGAAATTCTTTAGGCAGTCGGACAGCTTGACTCTTCCCATTTTGAAATAATTTTGCAGTTTGCATACGAAACACCTCGCATTTATTGTGCCGCTAATTAAATCATTCCAAAGCCTTGGCAGCACACACCTCTTTTTAAGGGGGCAATTAATACAATATATACGCTAGTATATATTGTATTATATCACATTATTCTATACTTATCAACATTGCAACAGTTAAAACTCTACGCCCTGCTCAAAAAACCTATTATGAACATATCTAACTGCTTGTTCTGCGTCACGTTCGTCTATTAACACAGAAATTTTAATTTCTGATGTAGAGATCATGTTAATGCTTATATTTGCATCAGAAAGTGCTTCAAACATAGCAGCGGCAACACCGGGGTTTGTTGCCATTCCCGCACCTACAACAGAAAGCTTTGCCTGATTTGCATCATGCATTATATGACTGTAGCCTATGAAATCCTTGTTTTTTTCAAGAAGGTTTATCGTATCAGCAAGATTTTCAGTTGAAACAGTGAATGAAATATCCTTTACACTTTGTCGCCCTATCGACTGGATAATTATATCAACAGATATTTTATTCTTAGCCATAAACGAGAATATTTTAAATGCCATGCCCGGGTCATCTTTCATGCCGATAAGGGTTATCTGAGCCGTTTCCCTGTCTAAAGCAATACCTGATATATACGTACTCTCCATTTGCGATTCCTCCTTAACAACTGTGCCTTCAGCATCTGTTATGCTTGAACGGACGACGAGTCTGACATTATATTTTTTAGCAAGCTCAACCGATCGGTTATGAAGAACAACCGCACCAAGAGAAGCAAGCTCAAGCATTTCATCGTAGCTTATTTCTTTAAGCTTTTTCGCATTTTTAACCATGCGTGGGTCAGCAGTATAAACCCCATCAACATCGGTATAAATCTCGCATAAATCGGCCTGCATTTCAGCGGCTATCGCAACTGCTGTCGTATCTGAACCGCCTCTCCCAAGGGTCGATATGTCACCATATTGATTTATCCCTTGGAATCCGGTTACGATTACAATTGAATTCCGTTCAAGTTCCGAATATATCCGGTCACATTTCATCCGGCTTATACGTGCATTACCGTATTGTGGGAATGCGCTGATGCCCACCTGTACCGCATTAAGTGAAATAGCAGGAAATCCAAGCCTATGAATAGCCATAGCCATAAGGGCACAGCTTTGCTGCTCACCGGTAGCCATAAGCATATCAAGCTCACGCTTAGAGGGTTCCGGGTTTATCTCTTTTGCCTTTGCTATAAGATCATCTGTTGTATCTCCTTGTGCAGACAAAACGACGATCACTTTATGCCCGTTTTTATATGTGTCTACAATCCTCTGTGCCGCTTTTTGAATTTTATCAGCGTTAGCTACAGAACTTCCGCCAAATTTTTGTACTATAAGCATAACGTTGCCTCCGGGATGCTTAGGCGAGCTATTTTGAAATTCATAAGAGCCAAATTTCGAAGCAGCCAACCCGATTATTCAATATTGATATAATATAATAAAACGCTTAGAAATGCAACCAAACAACATAATTTTGAATATTTAACCGCAATAAATGTTAATAGAATCACGCAAAAATTCCGCACATCCTGGTATGATATCATCATAATACGCTTTAAACCGCTCATCATCACAGTACATCTGTGCGATATTTTTATGAGTTTCTTTAGAATATTGCCCATCAGACCAAAAGAAACAGAGCCATCTACGATGCAATTCACACGCTTTTTGTGCAAGTTCATTAGCAGGGTTACCCTGCAAAACTGCTTCCTTTAGGCTTAGGTTAAGCTCATTTGTTAGCCTATCGATTTCTACCGCCTGTTCCTCAGTCATATTCTTTATCTTGGCATTAGAGTTGTCAACGGTTTCATCACCGTACTTTTTGCGAATTTCACAGCCATATTTATTCTCATTTTCGTCTATAAGGTTCTGTTTGAACCCTTCAAATTTTTCTTTATCACCCATTATAATCTCACCCTTCGTTGAAGATATAGTTTTTGTTACATTGATAATTAGCAAATTAATTTGTTCTTTCTTTTGTTCAAGAGCGGTCAAATGCCTGTTAAGCGACTGATTTCTGTCGTAATCAGTCGCAGTTATCATCTTTTTAATTTCATCAAGCGAAACGCCGAGCTCTCGGTAGAATAGAATTTCTTGAAGTGCATCTACTTCGGTTTTTTCATAAATTCGATAACCGTTTGAACTTATCCTGCCCGGCTTTAAAAGCCCAATTTGGTCGTAATACCGAAGAGTCCGATTGCTTACACCCGACATTTTAGCTAATTTGTTAACTGTGTAGTTCATTTGGTTCACCTCTTTGAAGATTATACTGCCCCGCAATTAAAATCATTGTAAAAATCGTAGAATTTTTGCCACAAGACAAGGAAATGACGACGACGCGCACTAGCGGTGCGTTAGGAGGAGTTGACGCAGTATTGTGGCAAAAAGACAAGATTTTACAAGGATTTTAATTGCGGGGTAGTATTATTATAAAGTATTACGTTAGGTTAATGTCAAGAGAAAATTTAAAAAAATGAAAAAAGCCCGGCAGGGCTTAAAATAAACCTAGCCGGGCTTTTATAACTTAAATCAAAAGGAATTCTTGACTATCTAAGGTCGAAAACTCTAATATTTCTACCATTGTCTCTGATATCGAATATTACAGTATGACCTGCAAGTGTACCTTCTTCAAACGTA
>WRBF01000018.1 GCA_009784685.1 Defluviitaleaceae bacterium
CAGTACTTTTGCCTACGGCAAAAGCGGCTGCGCCGCCGGACTCCTTTCCGGTACGCCTTGACAAAGGCAGGGATAAAAATTTCCAACTCAAAACCGTGTTGTACATTGTATTGCAAGGGTAATATAATTAAAAATATACATGCGCTGCAACTGCTCTTTAATGTCATTCCGGTCAAACTTTAACACTGCATTATAAATTTCATCTTTAATATCAAAATATTGCTTTAACTCTGATGAATGAACTAAAGAAACGGTTTCAGATGTGAACAATCGTATTTTTACATAATCTTTTTCAAGTTTGCACTCTGCGACATTTACCCCAATATGTTTACCTATAAGAAACGCAGGATATTCTAATAGAGCATCCTCTTTTAGCTTATAAAGATAACCTCCTATTATAGCTTTTGGAAAGTATCCTTTAGTCGTAAAAAGGGTAGTAAAGCCGCTTAAAAGGTCTTTTGACGTATCAATTTTACCTGTAAGAGCCACTGCACTAAGTTCTTTATTTTCATCCCTCAAGCGCACAATATCTTCCCATGCCCAGTTTACGTCCGATGTTTTTATCCAAAAATTATCTGTAAATGAAATACCGGAACTGTCGGCAAATATCTTATCTCTATCACGACCAACTTTACGAGCAACGTAAACCATGTTCATATAGGTACGATGTGAACTGTCTATACGGTATATCAGCCATTCCAGAACCGCCGTAGGCTTAACAGCTTCCGATCCCCTTAACCAAAAAGGCAAATATTTAGCTTCATGCACTTCTATTTCTTCTGTCTTTCTATTAAAGGTTAAGACTTCCTTATCCTCGTACATTATCGTGTATTTAGATATTTTTTTGTTCGGTTCTGTAGCCTTATTCTCCATTTACTTATCACCTTCTTTTTTGTTTTTCAAAATTACAGAAAAGAATTCGATTGAATTGAAAATCTTCACTAGACGGTGTATAGCTTCATAACAATAATATCTTAGCCTTGGGCAGATGTCAACTTATACTCGAATTGCTATTTATCAAATCACAAAATTAATTTGATAAAATTTTAATACGGTGTTATACTCATATTAGCTCAACTTAGCTCAACGAAAGCCGCTCGAAATATTCCAAGGAGTTGATAATCATGCCGCATGTTTCAATTCGTGTTACAGAAGAAAAATTGGGGCTTATCGGGCACAGAAAAGAGGTATATAATTAATGGCTTCAATCAAAAAATATCGTGAACACACACCAAACGTTTCGCTCGAAGCTTACTTAGCAGGAAGTGTTACTATAATTGGCAGCGTAAGCGTTGATGATGACACAAATATTTGGGATGGTGTTGTTGCCCGCGGGGATATAAACTCAATTACGATAGGCAAAGGGGTTAGTATTCAAGAAAACACAGTTGTGCATGTTGGATATCAACCTGACGAGGCAACTTTTATCGGCGACTATTCGCTTATAGGTCATTCTTGCATTATACACGGCTGTAAAATCGAAGAAAATTGCATGGTTGGAATGGGCGCAATTATAATGAACAGAGCCATAATAAGAGAAAATTCCGTTATAGCAGCGGGAAGCATTGTTACGGAAGGAAAAGAATACCCTCCAAACTCTTTGATAATGGGCTCTCCGGCAAAAGTGGTTAGAGAAATTAGCAAGGATGATCTTGCAAAAATGCGCAAAAATGTTGATAATTATATAGAGCTTGGTAAGGAGTATAAAAGTCTAGGGATTTGAACCAACTTTAATAACGCGAATCAAGGATTGAATAGAATCACTGTCATTGCGGGCTGTAGAATCACTGTCATTGCGGGCTGTAGAATCACTGTCATTGCGGGCTGTAGAATCACTGTCATTGCGGGCTTGACCCGCAATCTCATCAATTCAATGTGCTTACAAGATTGCGTGTCAAGCCCGCAATGACAAAAATTTATTTTTTAACTCTTGATTGGCTTTAATGACATAATCGCATTTATCATTAATGTTAAACGCTTTGAAGTAAACCTCTTCCATAGGAATCCATTTCGATTCAAAATCTTTGTACATTTCGACACCGTCTCTGTTTATGATCCTGGTTTTTTGCAGGTCGGGGTCTATATCACAAAAGATTTTCAAATCATATATATCACCAAAATGAGGATTGAGAGAGTAAGCACCTTCAACTATTGTTACGGTGCTAGGTTTAACGACCTCTGTTTTTACAATCGACATTTCCCGGCAGTCAAAAACACCATATTCAAACGGCTTGCCGCTTTTAAGCCCTTTAATGACTTCATCGGTAAAGCGTTCATAATGGATATTTCCCCCCGGCTCGTTAAGCCGTTTTTCTGTACGTAAATTTGGCGGCAGGAAAAAGTCGTCAATATTAATAACGTTACATTTTAACACCTCTTTCATTTCAGCAGCAAGAGTTGTTTTACCTGAACCACATCTTCCATCTATCGCAACAACTATGTTTTTATTGCTGCTTTTGTTAACAATATCACTCATAGGCATAATTATATTTTCGTATTTGCTCAAAATTACTCTATAAGCCGGATTGTAGCTTTCACGGTATTTATCTGAATGTGAAAACGGTTTACAGCCGGATTTTGTCCATTCGTTTATAAATGATTCAATTTCCGGCATTGAAAAAGGCAGTTCATTTTGTTCACAAAGAATTTTTAATTGTTTAACATTTTCCAAAAACCCCTTAGCTTCGCCATCACACCTATTCGCACTCAAATAGAACAGCCTTGCTATAAGACTTGCAGGGATTTTCGCCTTTTTTGCAGCGGATAGGTTTAAACGGCTATAACCGTTGCCAATCGGTTCAAATAACGCATCTGCTGATTCTGTTACAGTTTTAAGCTCATCTTCAAGCATTTGTAAACAATACGACTCATCTTTAACAAGATGTCCGCAGCCAAATTCATTTTGATATATAAGCTTTAAAATATCCAAAGCCTTTGACTTTGGATATTTTAGCATTTCGTTAACTATTATCTTTTTCATCTTTATCTTCTGTGTCGCTTTCGCTAGTCTCGCCGGATTCGCTAACTTCATCACGATTGGTAGCCATTAATTCGCTGCTCTTAACTTTCTTTGTTAAAACGCCTTCCGGGAAAAGTTTGCGTATTTCTTCACCGGTAACTTTTTCTTGTTCCAGAAGAAGTTCAGCCATTTTATGAAGAACATCTATATGTTCATTAATAAGTTCTTTCGCTGTGCTGTATGATGCCTCGACTATACGTTTAATTTCTTTGTCGATATCCGTTGCAATCGCTTCGCCGTAATTACGGGTTTGTGCAAAGTCTCTTCCAATAAATACTTCTTGGTTTTCATCGCCGTAAAGCACAGGACCAAGGCTTGACATACCGTATTTTGTAACCATGGCCCGGGCAATAGCTGTCGAGCATTGAATATCATGTGCTGCACCTGTTGTTATGTCATCAAGGACTATCTCTTCTGCTGCTCTACCGCCAAGATATGCAACTATATCTTGTTCCATACGGCGTTTTGTCATATACATTTTATCATCACCGGGAAGCGGCATTGTGAAACCGCCTGCACGCCCTGCCGGTATTATAGATACCATATATGTTGGATCTTCTTCGCTTAGAACCTCAAATAAAAGTGCGTGCCCTGCCTCGTGAAAAGCAGTTATGCGGCGTTCTTTTTCGGAAATAACACGGCTTTTTTTCTCAGTTCCAACGCCAATTTTGATAAACGCCTTTCTAAAATGCTCCATTTCAACTTCTTTCTTATCATCCCTTGCTGCCAAAAGAGCTGCTTCGTTAACCAGATTTTCAAGATCTGCGGGTGTGAATCCCGCTGTTGTTTGGGCGACAACTCTTAAATCTACTGATTTGCCAATTTTCTTTTTCTTTGTATGGATTTTAAGAACAGCTTCACGACCTTTAACATCAGGCTTACCAACCACAACTTGCCTGTCAAAACGCCCGGGGCGAAGTAGTGCAGGGTCTAAAATATCAGGGCGGTTCGTCGCCGCAATTATAATAACACCTTCGTTAACGGCGAATCCGTCCATTTCAACCAAAAGTTGGTTAAGTGTTTGTTCTCGCTCATCATGTCCGCCGCCAAGACCTGCGCCTCTTCTACGACCTACTGCGTCAATTTCATCTATAAATACGATACATGGAACGTTTTTCTTTGCCTGTTCAAATAAATCTCTAACACGTGAAGCACCAACACCGACGAACATTTCAACAAAATCCGAACCGGATATGCTAAAAAACGGAACGCCTGCTTCGCCGGAAACAGCTTTCGCAAGATATGTTTTACCGGTTCCCGGAGGACCGACGAGCAAAACACCTCTTGGTATACGTGCGCCGATATCTACGAATTTCTTAGGGTCTTTAAGGAATTCGACTACTTCTTCAAGCTCTTCTTTTTCCTCTTCAAGACCTGCTACTTGTTCAAATGTTATTTTATTTTTAGTATCAACCGAAATTTTAGCACGGCTTTTACCAAAATTCATAGCTTTTCCGCCGCCTTGCGATTGTTGTAACACTATAAATAAAATAAATATAGAAACGCCCATAACGAGCATAAACGGCCAAATCTGTGAAAAAATTCCGGACCGAGGTACAGGTAAATGGATTACATCAAAGCTATGATATCGTAAAGCTTCATTATATTCCGCTGTAAAAACCGGCATAGAAAGTATAATGACAGTATGGCTTTCGTCTTCGCTTAAATGGGCTGTAACTCTGCCTGTTGCGGCTGAATCAATATCAAGTGTTATTTCAAGCCGTTCGATGTTACCCTCATGCAAATCCCTTATAAGATCGCTGTATTCGTATGTGCTTTCCGGCTCTTGTGGGTTCATTAACCTATTTGCAAAAACCGCAAATAGTATAAAAGTAAATATAATTAAATATAATCCGAAGCCTCTTGAATATTTGTTCAAGCTTAATTTCCTCCTTGGGGGTAGTTATTCAAATCTTAAAATTCCGATATATGGAAGATTTCTATATTTTTGTGCATAATCAAGACCATAACCTACAACGAATTCATCAGGAACCGTGAACCCTATGTAATCAAAATCCGCTCCTTCTACTTTGCGTCTTTCGGGTTTGTCAAGAAGCGTGCAAACTTTAAGTGTATTTGGCTTTTGCGCACGCAAATGTGCAAGTATTTGAACCATTGTTTGCCCCGTGTCGATTATATCCTCAACAAGAAGCACATCTTTTCCTGTTATGGGGTTTTCAAGGTCTTTATCTATCTTAATCTGCCCGCTTGAAACGGTTGAATTGCCGTAGCTTGATACATCCATAAAATCTATTTCAACCTGCATTTCAAGGCTTCTTGCGAGGTCTACCATGAAGAATACCCCGCCTTTAAGCACACAGATGAGAGTTATTTTCCCTTGGGTAAAATCGCACATTATTTCCTTAGCGATTTCCTTTATCCGCTTTGATATTTCTTCTTCAGAAATTAGCGGCTCAATGATCTCATTCATTTATTTCCTCCTCATACCCTTGTACAACACGGTTTTACATTGTATTGCAAGGGCATTAGTAAACTGACACATATATTTTCCGAGCAGCATTTTTGCTGCTGTATCTTCCATTTGTTATTCCTTTAACATCCATTATCCACAATATATCTGACCCGCACACTAAAAGCGGAGTTTTGTATCGCTCATCTTGTGGGATTTTATTATCAATAAAGTAATCACTCAGCTTTTTATGCCCGCCCAGACCGTCAATATATATTTTATCACCGTTTTTACGGCTTCTGATTTTCATACCATCTTTCATTATATCATAATTAAACACGTTAGTACAAGCATTTGTTGTTGAATCGTTTAGTTTGCTTAGTTCATTACAAAAACTCACTTTTACAGTTTTGCCAAGTTCAGGTATAAATAATGCCTGATCAACTTTTAAATCATAACAAAATTCAGTATTTTCTTTTATTGCGCCGATATAAATTGCATCATTAACCCGCTTAGCTATAAAACCGCCGGGAAGGTTTATAAATTTACCCGTACCTTTTTTACATATGGATAAAACGGATTCAATATGCGTATATTCAAGATTTTGAATACTGCCGGCAGCATCTAAAAATAAGAGCCTTATTACCCGCCTTTTAACGGCATCATGGAGGTTATTAAACGGGTCTAAAAGCAGACCGTTAGCGTTATTGTTTGAAGTTTTACACTCCGAATAATATTTACTTGCTTCTTGTGATAAAAAATCATTATCATCTTTAATGATATCCGATAATCGGCATAAATTTGAAGTTAACGAAATATTGAAGTTTTTCTCGATAAAAGGGAAAATGCTGTTGCGCACCTTATTTCTTGAGTAAACATCCTGTAAATTTGTTTCATCTATACGATATTTTATGTTGTGCTCATGAAGAAATGCTTCAATATCATATCTTTCCAATTCGATTAAAGGGCGGATTATATTCTCACGCACAGCCGGAATCCCACAAAGCCCTTGCATTCCTGCCCCGCGTACTATGTTCATAAAAATAGTTTCAGCATTGTCATTTTTATTGTGCCCTGTTGCAATTAAATCGCAGCCTTTTTCTTCAAGCTCTTTGTAAAAACAATCATACCTAAGCTGACGCCCTGCAAGTTCTTCTGAAATTCCCAATTTTTTTACCGCTTCTTTAACGTCAGCTCGGTGGATTGTTAATGGAATACCGAGGTTTTTACAAAGATTTTCTACAAATTGTTCGTCCACTAAAGCCGCAGAACGAAGCATATGATTTATATGAACAGCGAAAATCTCCGCATTGTACTTAACTTTAATTAAATTGAGACAAACAAGAAGGCAAACAGAATCTGCCCCGCCGGAGAGCGCAACGAGAATTCTTGAATTTTGGGGAATCATCCCATATTTTTCAATCGTTGAAATTATTTTATCCATATAGTCCACATAAACCATATCATTATTTGTGATTTGTGATTTGTGATTTGTGGTTCAAACTTGGGTTATACATTGTAGTCAAGAAAATCTCTCTAATTTTTTGATTTTGCGCACGAATATTCCGTATAGCATTTCCAGCAGTATGTTTATTATCAAAAATCCCAAAAACAGTCGGTCCGCTGCCGCTCATTAATGTACCAAGTGCGCCGTTCTTAAGCAATGAAGCTTTAATTTCCGCAATAATAGGGTATTTTTTAATCGTAACCGCTTCAAGTTGGTTACAGAGCCTGCCTGAAAGCCCTGACACATTACCGGTTGATAAAGAGTTTACCAGTCCGTCAAAATCAGACCGTTCACTTATTTTAGAAATGTCAAAATCTTCAAAAATATGTTTAGTAGAGACATAAATAGGCGGTCGAACAAGCACGATAAAGGAATTATCATGCCCATTGTTAGCAATTGGGGTTAAAACATCGCCTATACCTTCCGCAATAGCTGTTCCTCGTTTAATACAAAACGGTACGTCCGCACCAAGACTTTTACCTATTTCCATTAATTCCTTATTTGGCATGGTTAGCGAAAATAATCTTCTAAGTCCGACAAGTGTTGCGGCACAATCCGCACTTCCCCCGCCAAGCCCTGCGGCAATAGGTATTCGCTTAGTAAGCTTTATGAATATTCCGCCATTTACATCATAATTTTGAATTATGAGTTTTGCCGCCTTATTAATAATATTGCGGTCATCTATAGGAACATATCGAACGTCGCAAACAAATTTATATGGAAATTTATCCACTTTTTGAATAAGAATGCTGTCATGAAGCCATAAAGTTTGCATGATCGTTTTAATATTATGATATCCGTCTTCACGTTTGTTCAAAACATCAAGCGCAAAGTTTATCTTTGCATGAGCACGTAGGTTTATGGATTGCAATTTTGAAATCAGTCCCTTGTATTAGTATATTGCAACGATGCATACCCTTCAAGCCGTTTGCGCTTATATTCTGAAAACTGCCCATTATCAAGCGCAAGGCGCATCTCTTCCATTAGATTGTTAAAGTAAAAAAGATTATGCACAACGGCAAGACGCATTGCTAACATCTCTTTTGCTTTAAAAAGATGTCGGATATATGCCCTTGAATGATTTTTACAAGTCTCACAGCCACATTCTGGGTCTATAGGGTTATTATCTTGTTCATATTTTGCGTTTAACAGGTTTAACTTCCCGCTGTTTGTGTAAACATGCCCATGTCTGCCATTTCTTGCGGGGAGTACGCAGTCGAAAAAATCTATCCCTCTGTCAACGGCTTCAAGTAAGTTTTCGGGCGTACCAACACCCATAAGGTATGTTGGCTTGTTTTTTGGCAAATGCGGCACAACATTTTCAAGAACATCATACATTTGACCATGAGTTTCTCCAACAGCAAGCCCACCTATTGAATATCCCGGCAAATCAAGATCTGCTATCACTTTTGCATGTTCTATTCTAATATCACCGTATACCCCGCCCTGGTTTATTCCAAACAGCATTTGCTGTTTATTAAGCGTATCATCTAAACAATTAAGTTCGTTAATCTTTTTTTTGCATCTTAAAAGCCAACGAGTTGTACGATCAACTGAAGCTTGAATATATTGCCTGTCAGCAGTATAAGGCGGGCATTCATCAAATGCCATAGCTATTGTTGCTGCTAGGTTTGACTGTATTTCCATGCTTTCTTCCGGACCCATAAATATTTTTCTACCATCAACATGAGAAGAAAAGTAAACGCCTTCTTCTTTAATTTTACGAAGGCTTGAAAGTGAAAAAACTTGAAATCCTCCGGAATCAGTTAAAGACGGGCCTGTCCACCCCGTAAATTTATGAAGTCCGCCTAAGTTTTTTACGATTTTATCGCCCGGACGCAAATGAAGATGATAAGTATTGGAAAGCATGACTTGGCATTTTAAAAGCGGAAGCTCTGCCGGGGACAACGCCCCTTTAATTGCACCAAGAGTAGCAACATTCATAAAAACAGGGGTTTCAATAACACCATGAACGGTTGTAAGACGGCCTCGCTTTGCCCTGCCTTCGGTTTTCAAAAGTTTATACATCGCCTATTCCCCTGATTCAAAACGCTCAACATCTCCAAGCTGTATTGTAACAGTAGGATGTTCGCCTTGAATTTCAACATTAACAGGCAAAGATGCATGAACCTGCCTTTGATGCACACCTATATCTGTACCGGACATATCAACATATAAATCTATGTTATTTTCATCAATCATCTCTAAAGCCCCGACAAGACCTCTTATTGTAATTTGTACATATTCATCCTCAATATTAAAAGGCAGGGCTGATCCTACAGCAATTATACGGTCAGATGAAACGGTAAGTTCTTTTGATTCTAACCTTTCAACAACGACTGTAACAGTTACCATATGCGGGGTCAGATTTCTCACATTTAGATTGTTAGCTAATAGATGCGGTCTTGCATCTATGCTAAATTCAGTTGTTTGAGATATCCCGGATATTACTACATCTAAAGTTATGTCTGATATATTATCAAGTGAATCCTCATCACCTACAACTTCAATAGCCCTAGGGGTATGCGTTACAGATGTTATCATGAAGTTTTCAGCAGGCAGACCTATGATATTCGGCGGCGTTACGTTTACGGTCCCTATTTTGCTTACAAACAGCGTAACTTCCGCAGTGTCTGTACTTAAGTTAACTCTGTCGGTTAAATCCCTGTTTAGATCATTATAAACTGCCAACCCCTTTATTAAACTGGTAGTTGAAGTGATCGTTGTTTGGTCAATCGTAACGCTGACAGAGGCGATATCATTGATTGCTGTTCTAGGTCCGCTGATTATAACTGTTTGCGGGTCAATTATGGCTTCAGAGCTTGAATAGCCGTCAGGAACATCACCTATATATATGACGGATATCGGGAATGATCTCGACACATATCTATCAAGTACAATATTTACCCTGTCAGGAGAATGCCTAAGCACTTCAAATGAATTGCTTGGCAAAGAGTATCGCACTGTTATCGGCATTGCTTCCCCTAAAAGTGCTGTGTGTGAAAAATCAATAGGTCCAAGGTCGATATATGCCGTAACCCCGGATAGATCGCTTGATAATTCCGCAAGCAATGACCTGGGCGCACGTATGCGCACTTCAATCCCCGTAGATTCCAAGTCAGGCTTGTTAAATATCAAAAAGTTGTTATCTGTCAATGAATCTTCGTTTATAATAGAAAGCGGTATGCGAAAAGTTCCTGTTTCAAGCGGATTTGTATAGTTTATAACCACAAACCAAATAACAACCGCAAACGAAAGCGAAAGAACTTTCCAAACAAAGTTACCCGCTAAAAATCCCCAAATAGATTTAAAGACTGTCATCATTCGGCTCCTTCCGTTTAACAAACTTACCGCGGCGTTTTTGTGAACTTTCTTTCATAGAGAACATTTTTTTAGCGTCATGTATCGTCAAATTCCTGCTAAGCTTACCATTTTTTGCGATCGAAATAGCACCCGATTCTTCTGAAACGACGACGATTATGGCATCAGACACTTCTGATGCACCAACGCTCGCCCTATGCCTTGTTCCAAGATCATGTGAAAGTTCTGATTCTGCGAGAGGAAGAATACACGCCGCCGCCGCTATTCTGTTGTTCCGTATTATGACTGCGCCATCGTGCAGCGGAGTTTTATTTACAAATATATTTTCAAGCAGCTGGCTTGAAACTTCGGCATCAATAGCAATGCCCGTTGATTCATGATCTCCAAGGGCAACATCTTGTTCGACAACTATAATAGCACCCGTTTTATCTTTTGAAAGCTCGGCGACAGCACGTAAAATCTCCGTTAATGTATTGTCATTTACCTTCAAACCTTCCCCTGAATGAATAAAAGAAGACACTATTTTCCCGCGCCCGATTTGCTCTAAAGCCTTTCTAAGCTCAGGTTGAAAAAGAACAACAACGGCAATCATTCCGATAGCAAAGGCGTTTTGAACAAGCCAAAGTATTGTATGCAATTGAAGAAAATATGAAAGAATGCTAATACATAAAAGGACGACAATACCCTTAAAAAGTGACCATGCCCTAGTTTCTTTTATCCAGACAATTACTGTATAAATTAGCAGGGCTATAAGCAATATGTCAATAACATCTGTTATATTAACAGATGTTACGCTTCTCATTGATAAATTTGGGTTTAGATCATAAAATATATTTCTAAAAAAATCTGTCAAAAAAATCACCGACTTTCAAAACGCAGCTAAAAACTTACTTACCGTGGAGTTTATAATTCTTTCTTCCTCCGGTCATCTGTATTATATGGAATTCGTTCGTTAGGCGGCTGCATTTCAGTTCTACTTGTTCTCATAGGTCTCGGTGAAAGTTCCGGTCTTTCATGCCGTTCCATTCTTGGAGGAGTTCCTATCCTTTCAGGGCGTTCATTTCTAACCGGTCTTTCAGTTCTTGGCTGTCTTTCAGGAACAAATTCATTATTTTCATTTGAGTCATGTTCCGGATCAAACATTTGTATTTTTGGCACTATTTTAACATAATAAACATTGTCATCATCTTCAAACATAACCCTGTCTGACTTTCTATAATCAAGTGCAATATCGAAAAAATTAACAGCCAGGCAAATAATAACGGTTGGTATGCTCATTAATACTGCACTGAAAATGGAAGAAGTATCTGAAGTTACAGCCCCGACTATTGTGAATGAAATAATGCATATTCCGACACCCAACAGTATTGAAATTTGTGAAGAATAGTTAATATCCTGTGTTGACATAAAATGCACTACTACTACTACCAACGCAAAAACAAACGCAGTAAGCAGCCACCCTGTATTTGTTACAAGCGCCTCACCGAGAGCTGAAAACATTTCAAGAAATGTTCCCGGAAGCTCCATTATATCAAGGGTTGCCATAGTAACAGCCTCGATATTCGCAGGTACTAATGATGTAATTACAGGGGCAAAGCTCCAAGCAAAAACGCCTATAGTAACAGGTATTATTGAAGCAAGACCAAAGTAAAGACCGCATATTATAGGCACTATATATGGTATTCGGAAGTAAAAAGCAAAAAACATTCCGAGTATTAAAATGCTTTCTTTTGGCGAAAGCCTAACATAGAAAAACATAACCAAAATTACAAATACGGTTACAACAAAAGCAGCTTCTAAAACAGCCGATAAAAATATAGCGAGCGAAAGAGCAACAAATAAATAAACAATAACAGGCGACATAAACGCACAAACAGCACCCATAGTCATCAAAAAAATAGTACCAACAGGAGGTTCTTGCAAAAATTCAAACATTGGAATAGCAAGCCCGATATTAGCAATTAAACTAAACATGAAAAATCCGGCAAAAAACTTTAGTGCCGGCATAAGAAATATATCAAAACGGCGGAAATATTTTATTATATTTTCTCTCAAATGCAAAACTTGCTCCATCTTTTTTACACACCTCTATCTCATTTCATCAAGTTTTCCTAAAAGCAAATTGTATTTTGCAAGGCGTTTCATAGCCTTTTCATATTCGGCCGTTGCTTTAACCGACCCAACAGCTGTATAAATAAGGCAGACAATAATCATTGTAATAAGCCCAAAGCTTGCGTGTCTGACAAAATTTTCAACGAAATAATCTATCCCGCTTGCAAACACAATGTTAATCCAATACAGACCGAATATTATTACAAGACCGCAAATTACAAAAAACCGAGTCCACATATTTTTCAAATATATATAGTCATGCCTAAAAAAACAAGCCGCTTTTTTATCACGCTTACCAAAACGCCTATCATAAAGCGCAAGTTTTGTCATTAATATAATTTTGTCTCGATTTTGCTTGTCGATCTCTATGCTCAAACTCTGACCCTCCGATGCATGATAAATATACCCTGCGTTATATTTACAGCACAATTATATCACAGGGCACTATGGTTAGTCAATTATGGCATGGCTTACCTCGTAATAAGTATGTAATGCAGTAGAGCAGTAAATTGATTATGCAAAAACACCAATTAAAAAAATCAAATACAAAAATCAAATACAAAAATCTGAGATGTTAAGATTTTAATTGTGCATTGTCCATTGTGCATTGACAATTTTAAAAACTAATTCCCCCTTGCTAATTAACCGACTATACGCTATAATTGTTGTGTTGAATATATACTTTTTTAAAGGAGAGTTAGGATAAATGGCTAAGAAGCTTATGCAGGGTAATGAAGCTGTTGCGCGTGGCGTTTATGAAGCCGGTGGACATGTAGTATCAAGTTATCCCGGTACGCCCAGTACCGAAATTACAGAATTTATATCAAAATATGATGAAATTTATTCAGAATGGGCCCCTAATGAAAAAGTTGCGCTTGAAGTAGCTTGCGGTGCGGCAATTGGCGGCGCACGGGCGTTTACGGCTATGAAACATGTAGGGCTTAACGTAGCGGCAGATCCGCTTTTTTCAATGTCTTATATAGGCGCAAACGGCGGGCTTGTTATTGCTGTTGCTGACGACCAAGGGATGCACAGCTCACAAGACGAACAAGATTCAAGACATTACGCAAGAGCGGCAAAAGTACCTATGCTTGAACCGACAAGCTCTGCCGAATGTCTTTCTTACATAAAACTTGCGTTTGAACTTAGCGAACAACATGATACACCTATGTTTGTACGCCTTTCAACAAGAATTTCACATTCTCATTCAATAGTTGAAACAAGCGAACGCAAAGAAACACAGGTTAAAGATTACACAAAAAATATGCAAAAAAACGTTACAATGCCTGCAATGGCAAGGCTTATGCATAAAAGAGTTGAAGAAAGACTAATTAAATTTGCTGACTACGCTGAAACAAGCGGCATAAACACTGTCGAAATGAACGAGACTAAAATAGGCATTATAACAGCCGGAGTTGCTTATCAATACGCAAAAGAAGCACTTCCGAACGCATCATTTTTAAAGCTTGGTATGACATTCCCTATGCCTGTTAACATGATTAAAGATTTTGCGGCAAAAGTTGACAAACTTTATGTAATCGAAGAACTTGAACCGATTATTGAACTGCACTGTAAAGCTAACGGGATCAACGTTATCGGTAAAGATTTATTCCCGCTTTGCGGCGAAATTAACGCTAATATGATCCGTAAGTTAATTTTAGGCGAAAATACGGAACTGTTTACTCTTGATCAAACTGCCCCAATTCGCCCTCCTGTTTTATGCCCATCATGCCCTCACAGACCTGTTTTCTATCTGTTAAACAAGCTAAAAATGGCAGTAACAGGCGATATCGGCTGTTATACGCTTGGTGCGCTTCCTCCGCTTGATTCAATGGACACATGCATATGCATGGGCGGTGCGATAACCGTATTACACGGAATGGAAAAAGCAAGAGGTCCGGAATTTGCTAAAAAATCCGTCTGTGTTATCGGCGATTCAACATTTATGCATTCAGGCATGACAGGGCTTGTTAACATGGTTTATGCTTCAACTTCTTCAACTGTTATGATACTCGATAACGCAATTACAGGCATGACAGGTCATCAGCATAACCCAACAACCGGCTTTACAATTAAAGACAAGCCTGCACCGCAAGTAGACCTTGCAGAACTTTGTAAAGCTTTAGGTGTTAAAAATGTTGTTACGGTTGACCCGTTTGACATTAAAAAGCTTGAAGAGGTTATAAAAACGGAAACTGCGAGAGAAGAACTTTCTGTAATAATTGCAAAAAGTCCTTGTGCGCTTCTTAAATCAAGACCTCCGCAGCCGGCTGTTAAAACTGACAATGAAAAATGCGTAGGATGCCGTATGTGTATGAAAATAGGTTGTCCTGCTATTTCGATGAATGATAAGAAAATGAACGTAGATTCAACAATCTGCACAGGTTGTAAACTATGTATTCAAATTTGTAAATTAGGCGCTATAAGCGTATAACAGGAGGCAAAAAGTCATGAAAACTACATCTATTATGTTGGTAGGCGTCGGCGGGCAAGGAACGCTTCTTGCAAGCAAGGTTTTAGGCAATATGCTTCTTGAAAGCGGCTACGACGTTAAAGTTTCTGAAATACACGGTATGGCACAACGCGGCGGAAGCGTTGTAACATACATAAGATACGGCGAAAAAGTTGATTCTCCAATCGTTGATGAAGGTCATGCGGATTATATAATCGGTTTTGAACAGTTAGAAGCTTACAGATGGCTTCCGTATCTTAAAAAAGAAGGCTCGCTGATTGCGAATTCACAAAGAATAAACCCAATGCCGGTAATAACAGGCGCAGCAAAATACCCCGAAAATATTTCAAAAGAGCTTAGCGAAAAAGTAAAAACATACCACGAAGTTAACGCAATAGACATGGCACTTTCATGCGGCAATTCAAAAGCAGTTAACGTAGTTTTACTGGGCGTTTTAGCTAAAACCATGAACGTAGATAAAGAAGTATGGGTTAACGCTATCAAAAACACCGTTCCGGCTAAAGTTTTGGATGTTAATTTGAAAGCTTTTGATATGGGATATACGGCTTAAGGGCAATGCACAATTAACAATGCACAATTGAAAATTAAGACCAATGAATGTTCTTAATCTTTTAATTGTGCATTGTGCATTGAAAAAGGGGTTTTCGTGTGAAGGATAATATCGTTGTTGATAAAAGCAAAGCTTTTGCTATTAGGATTATTCGCCTGTATCAATATTTGGGTAGTGATAAAAAAGAGTTTGTTCTTGCTAAGCAGATTTTAAGAAGCGGAACAAGTATTGGTGCAAATGTACGTGAAGCTCAGCATGGTCAGAGTAAAAAAGATTTTATTGCCAAAATGAACATAGCTCTAAAAGAAGCCGCCGAAACTGAATATTGGCTAGAACTCCTGTATGAAACAAACTACATTGACAATAGCGCTTACGATAGCATTTATAAAGACTGTAATGAATTGAACAGGCTTTTAGTAGCAATAGTTAGAAACTCAATGCACAATTGACAATTAAGACCAATGAATGCTCTTAATCTTTTAATTGTGCATTGACAATTGTGCATTTAAAAAAGGGGTATATATGACAATATACGAGCGTATAGATAAAAATAAATCCAAAATCGATGCCATACGTCCTTTCGAAGGGGATATTCTTAAGCAGATTAAGGCTTATTATCGAATCGGCTTAACATGGGCATCTAATGCGCTTGAGGGAAATTCTCTTACCGAATCGGAGACAAAAGTGCTGTTGGAAGATGGATTGACAGTTGGCGGTAAGCCTCTTAGTGATACGTTTGAAGCACTTGGACATGCAGAGGCCTATGATTTCATGTTTACACTTCTTAAAAACCGCATTATTACAGAAAGCGATACCCTTACTATGCACAAGATGTTTTATAAAGGTATTGATGAGAGTTATGCAGGGCGATATCGCAATCAAAGAGTTATCATTACAGGTTCAAAATATCCCGTCTGTGAAGCTGAACGTATTTCAGAAGAAATTGAAAGAATGTTCAATTGGGCAAACAGAGAGAGGGAATCGTACCATCCTGTTGAATTTGCCGCCCAACTGCACAAACGGTTTGTTTTCATTCACCCGTTTGTTGATGGGAACGGAAGAATAGCAAGATTGCTTATGAACACAGCGCTTATTCAGGATAGATATATGATGGCTATTATCCCGCCCATTTTGAGGCAAGAGTATATCAGTCTGCTGGAACTTGCACATAAAGACGATCGTCCGTTTATGGACTTTATCGCCGATCGGGTGTTGGAATCGGAAAAAGATATGATAAGGCTGATGCATTGTTAATGCACAATTAACAATGCACAATGGACAATTAAGGTCATGATTGTTCTAATCTTTTAATTGTGCATTGACAATTGTCCATTAAATAAATGTTGACTTTTTATCATTTTTGGATATAATAATAGTGTGTAGTAATACACGTAAATATTCGCCGCACACTGGAGCGGGGTATAAAAAAAGGTTCGTCAAATATTCGCCGCACACCGGAGCGGGGTATAAAAAAAGGTTCGTAAATAGTATCCCGCCGCCATTTTGACGGCGGGGTTTTTCTTTGGAGTGAGCAAATGATTATAAGCAATATCAAACCCGGCTATGTTTATCACATAAAAGATTCTTATTTTGAAGCGGTTAATGACGATAAACTAATGAGAAACCATGAAGGCGGTGCATATCGTCCTACTTATTTTTGCCTTAAAGACAAAAAAACCGGACTGCTTTGGATTGTACCTATGAGCAGCCGTGTGGATAAATATCAGGCTATTGTTGATAGAGATATAAAGCGGTATGGCAAGTGTTTGAAAATTTTTGTTGGGGAATACGCAAACAAGCCAAATGCTTTTTTGTTTCAGAACATATTTCCAATAATTCCAAAATATATAAGTCATATACATACAATAGGGCAAAATCCTGTACCGGTCAATGAACGACTTCAAGCTTTGCTTGATATGAACTTTAGAGAAATTAAACGGTTGCATAAGCGAGGGGCAAAGCTTATCTTCCCGGATATAGACCGGCTAGAAGAAATAATGCTTAACGAACTAGCTGCAAATAAAGAATGGACAATTAATACCAATAATTGCTTTTAATCTTTTAATTGTGCATTGACAATTGTCCATTAAAAAGGGGTGTTCCATCCATGCAAATTTTAGTTGACGCTGATGCCTGCCCTGTTAAAGAAATAATCATCCGTTTGGCAAAACAGCGGAAAATCCCTGTAACTATGCTGATTGATACGTCACATCGGCTTAATGATGGTTACAGCAAAGTTATAACCGTAGACAAACAAGCCGACAGCGTAGATTTTGCGCTTATGGGCTTGCTTTCTCGTGATGATATCGTCGTAACACAGGATTTTGGGCTAGCCGCTATGGTTCTTGGCAAAGGCGCACGTGTTGTTAATCAAAACGGGCTTGTTTATACGAATGATAACATCGATAAGCTGTTGATGGAGCGGCATATAGGGGCGAAAGTGCGCAGAGGCGGCGGCAAAGCAAAAGGTCCGTCCAAGCGTACTAAAGAAGACAACGAACGATTTGAAGCCGTGTTTTCAAAAATGCTTGACTTGGGGGAATAATAAATGGGTATGTTCACTCTATCAGCAAAATTAGTTTTTTACATCCCGCATTCAACATCGTTAAAGGATAAAAGGCAAGTCCGCAGGAGTATTATCGAAAAAACACGACACAAGTTTAACGCTTCTGTTGCGGAAATTGATACCCAAGATATACATCAAACACTGACAATTGGTATAGCAGTTGTTTCCGGTGAAGCCTCTCATAGGGAAAATTCTGTTGATGAAATAATCCGATTTATGGAAGCGCATGTTGATGCGGAGTTGACAACGGTTGAAGTTTTCGAGTAAGGAGATTTAAAAATGCAGATAAAACCAGAAATCGCAATTAGGGAAATAACCCCGGCAGACTACCCGCATCTTGAAAATTTCCTATACCACGCTATATTTATACCTCCGGGGGAAGAATATCCCAAACGTGAAATAATTTACGAGCCGGAAATTTATATATATATCAAAGATTTTGGCGGTAAGGACGATTGCGGCGTTATCGCCGAACAAGACGGTAAGCTGATAGGCGCAGCATGGACACGCATTATCCCGGCTTACGGTAATATCGACACAAAAACCCCGGAACTTGCAATATCTATTTTACCCGATTCCCGAGGACAAGGCATAGGTACTAACTTGATGACACACCTGTTCAAGCTTTTAAAGCAGCGAGGGTACAACCGAACTTCTTTATCAGTACAACAAAACAACCCGGCTGTGCGTTTTTATAAACGCCTGGGTTATGTTGTTACAGATGAAAAGCTAGATCATGACGGCAATGAGGATTTTATAATGGTTAAGATGATAATGCACAATGAAAAAGATTAAGAGCAAAAACCTGTAAAATGCCAAGCTCTTAATTGTGCATTGTGCATTGACAATTGTGCATTTTATTTATTCATCTCTTCATAAGCCCTACAACGTTCTTCAAAGCTAATTTCTCTATGAACTTGATGCAGCATCCATATATAACCAAAAGGATCACAAAACATTGCGTTGCTAACGCCAAAAGCTTCCATCTCTGTTACAGGCTGTATTTCTTTACATCCGGCGGTGATGGCTTTTTCATATGTTGATTTAATATCCGGAACTACAATATTTACCCACATTGAAAGCGGAGAATCCGGTCTTGGTGCTACCATACCTATTTCCTCAACTTCATCAAGCATATGAAACCTTGTGCCATACATATTAAACACAGCTTCGTTTTTGCCCGGTTCAAAGTTTGTTACTTCAACACGCTCAACTTCAAATATACTTTCATAAAGCGGAAGTGCCTTTAAACTGTCTGACACTACAAAATCAATTTCTACTCCGATCATGATTTATGTCCTCCTTCTTAACAAAAAACTGCTTTACCGATTAACAGGCAAAGCAGTTCAATAGTCGTTAAAAGTTAAATTGCTTCACTAACAGGATAAATAGAAACTTTCTTTTTATCTCTGCCTTTGCGCTCATAACGCACGATTCCGTCTGCAAGCGCAAACAAAGTGTCGTTTGATCCTCTGCCTACGTTTAATCCGGGATGTATTTTTGTTCCTCTTTGAGTGTAAAGGATGTTACCCGCAAGAACAAATTGCCCATCAGCACGTTTAGGACCAAGCCTTTTTGCGTTAGAATCACGTCCGTTTTTAGAAGAACCAACGCCTTTTTTACTGGCGAAAAAACTAAGATTCATTTTTAACATAACTACTGCACCTCCGTTAACTTAATTACGTTATTATGTTCCGATTTTACGGATAAAAGTCCAAGCATAAGAGAATTTAGCAAAAGTTCTGCCTTTTCATTGCCTATGCCGCTTTCAATATCCGGAATTTTTAATGATAAAAGCCCGCCTTTTGGATTATGGTCGCAGATAAACTTACAATCCGCAAACTTTTCAATAGAGTTTACCGCATTTATAGTAAGGGCAGAAACTGCTGCGCAAACTATATGCTTACCATGATTAATTGCCTTAAACCCAAATATTTGACCGGTTTTGGTTTTATAAACTTCAATATTAATCATTATGCTTGAATTTTGTCTATTTTAACAGTTGTAAACGGCTGTCTATGTCCTCTTTTTTTATGGAACCCTTTTTTAGCCTTATATTTATAAACGATTACCTTTTTAGCTTTGCCGTTTGCAACAACAGTTGCGCTTACAGCTGCTCCGCTAATATATGGTGTTCCTGTAATAAGACCTGAATCTTTTGATACTGCGATAACTTTATCAAAGCTGTAATTTGTCTCTGTTTCAGTGCCTAGTTTTTCAACTTTAATAACATCGCCTTCGGAAACTTTATATTGTTTTCCGCCTGTTTCAATAATTGCGTACATGATCGCACCTCCTTAAAATTATGTGATTGACCCTGGTTAAGCAGCCCATTGCCAATACATCTTGGAACTCGCCGGATTCGGTAATCGAAAAATCTCGATATTTATAGTGAAATAACCTCTCCGAACGGTTTCACACGTCTAAAGATATTAACATAATGATGAAGGTATTGTCAAGCCATTTTTTGAATTAACAATGTACAATTAACAATGCACAATGAACAATGCACAATGAAAAAGATTAAGAACAAAAATCTGTAAAATGCTAAGCTCTTAATTGTGCATTGACAATTGTGCATTGTTAATTTTTATGCTATCATATCCTAGTTGTCGCTCCCCATACGGACAACGGAAGGGGGGTAATACATAGTGTACCTTTTTTTGGTTTCTGTCGCAGCAAGCATGTTTTCATATTATGTTTGCAAGTGGCTAGACAGAATAGACGGCGATAACTAGCACAAAGAAAGCCCGAAGGGCGATATCCTTCGGGCTTTCACTTGCTTGTAATACATAGTGTACTTTGGTGCTTGCTCTTATAATATCATGCTCTTTAATAATTGTCAACCATTAATGCTGCAATTACAAATCACAAATTACAAAGCACAAATCACAAATAAAAGATTGAAATCAGAAGCCACAAAATGTTAAAATATTTTGTGCATTGTGCATTGTGCATTGTGCATTGTGCATTGACAATTGTGCATTGTGCCCTACACCTCAATCTCAAGGCCTTCATAAGCAAATATAAAGCGGTCATCGTTTGGAACTATTTCTTTTAGCTCGTCCAGATCACAATCTGAATATTCTTGTCCATAGTGGGCAAAGACCATTCGTTTGCAATGGCTTTTTTCCGCTAGCTTAATGCCGTCTTGCACGGTGGAATGTCCCCAACCACACTTTTTATGATAATCTTTCATCAAATAAGCCGAATCAAATACTACCAAATCAGCATTACTGCAATGTTCTAACAGCATCTTGGGTTCGTCTTGCTGAGACATTTCATGATCAAGCAAGTATACAATTGATTTGTGTCCATCGGTAATATGAAAAGATAAAGTGTTATCCGGGTGATTCGCCGAAAAAGGCGTAACCGTAAACCCATCTACTTTAAAAGTATTTGAAATATTAACACATTCCGCATAAGCAGTGCTTGCCATATGTACAGGCCAATAAGGTGGCGTAAATATGCCAAACACTTGCTCGTTTAAAGGTCTGTCGTCACGAGTACATGTAAAAATCCGTGTGCCAGTGCCCTCTGCCCAAATTGGTGCAAACCCTGTTAGCCCCAGTATGTGATCTAAATGTAAATGCCCTATAAGTATGTTCGGTTTAAAGGGCAAATTAAAAGGATAATCAGGAAATTTTTTGCGCAGTTCGGCATCTAGCTTAATAAGTCCGCTGCCCGCATCTAAAATAATCATGCTGCTGCCGTTATCCAATACCATGCAAGATGTGTTACCGCCATAATAGGAGTCGCGCGAAAATACTGCGGAGCCTCTGCATCCATATATTTTAACCTTCATACTATATCCTCCCACAACTTGCTCTCTGTAAACAATTGAACGAGCTCTTTGTGAAGCTTTCCTTCATCTGCCATTTTCTCTAATATTTTCAATGATTTATCTATTGGTATACCTTTTTTGTAAGGACGGTCGTCGTCAATAAGTGCATCAAAAATATCCATAATAGTAATGATACAGGATTCTATAGGAACTTCTGCCCCGGAAAGCTTTTGAGGATAGCCCGTTCCATCTAAAAATTCATGATGGCTGCGTGCCCATTGCGGAACATCGCCGTAATATTTCCAAAATGGAATCTTATCAAGAAGCCTGCCGGTTATTACTACATGCTGCTGCATAATCTCTCTTTCAGAAGCAGTAAGAGTGCCTTTTTTGATAGAGAGAGCATCTATATCGCCTTCATCTAATAGCGGAACAACAGCCCCTTCAGTATTTTTATATGTTAGACTGCGTAATTTCAAAACATTTTCCATATGTTCATCAGTCAAAAAGCCTATTGTGTTTATATGCTCTACAAGAAGCTGATAATCAGCAGTCATCTCTTTTTCAACGGCATATTGCTCATTATTTATACGCTTATGCAGCCAATCAATTTCGATTTGGCATTTTTTTAGCTCAAAACGGTATCTTATAGCTTCAAGCCTTTGACCTAGCCTGTCTGACTTATCCATAACAGAAAGCGGTGTAATTATTTTTCCAATGTCGTGCAGCAAAGCCGCAAGCACAAGCCTTTCAGTGTGAAGGCTGTCAAAGTGAAAAGCATGTCCTTGTGGGAAAATGCGACCGAGATGCGTGGCAAATTTCTCGCAATATTGTGCCACGTTCTGGGTATGGTTGTTGTTATAGGGGGAGCGTTCATCTATTGCTTGTGTCATTACCGCAGCAAACGAACGTAAAAGCAGCCTAAGATCCCTTACATATGTTAAATTTGCAAGTGTGTTTGCCGCAATTTTAGCTAACGCCGGTACTATGGGCGGCTCATAAATATTGCCGTAAACACCGGGACCGCCCGTTATAGGGTCGATGGGATTTATCATTTGTATAACGCCAAGCACTTCGTTATCATTGCCTCTTTGAGTACAAATTGGAAGAACAAGCATAGCGCGTGTACTATACCCCGTCATGTTGTCATATTTTTTTGGTCCGGAAAAGTTGAAGCGTTCATTTTCGGCGTACACATCGTCAACCAACACAATTTCATTTTTAATGGCAGAATAAGCACTGACATTTTGGATGTTGTTTTTATCTAAAATGATAGGCGGTAAATTAATTTCATCTGTTTCAGACGACTGGAAAATACCCAATGTCTTGTTTTTTATAATGCGAAAATTTAACTTGTCGTCATCAACGGTGTATAATGTACCCGCATCGGAATAAGTTATTTCCATCATCTTGGTCAAAATGATATTAAGAAGCTCTGTGCGGTCATTTACGCTGTTAAACGCCAAAACAACCTCAAAGATTTTTTCAATATCATATACACCCCTAGATTCAGCTTTATCCGCTTTCTTCATAAAAGAATGTCTCCTTTACTTGCTCTAACTGAAAATGTCTTCGTCGCTATCCGGTTGCGTCAATCTAATTTGAGCGAACATGCTCAAAAGTCCGTCATTGCGGGCTTGACCCGCAATCTTCATGCTGTGAACTGTGAGCCATGTTCATTGCTGTAACCCCGCAAACTAAAAGCCGCTATTCGACTTTTAGTTTGCACCTCTTAAAAAGGGGTTACGCCGCCAAGATGTCGGAATGAATTAATTAGCGGCGTAATATTACAACGTTCAAGTGTCATTTGCATTAATAGTGATAAACATAATGTTGAAATTTTTGCATGAAGATTCCGGGTCGAGCCCGGAATGACAGGGCTTAGGCATATTCGTTACAAATTAAATTGACGTGCTATCCGGTTGATCATCTTCTTCATCCCAACTATTAGGAAATTCCTCTTCTTTAATATCAATATCCAATGCAATGGATTCAGCTATCGGTAAAGTTAAGGATGACCCCAGAATCCCGGTCAAATTAGGCGCATTGAATATACCTCGCCCGGGGTCGTTGTGGTTCGTGTCAAGCATTGTTTGCACCGCTGTAACATTGCCGGACATAATGTCTGTACCGTCTCTTATAATATCGTTTGGCTGTCGTCCCATTGAAATATCGCTTCTTCCGAAATTGTTGTTGATATTCCCTGAGTTGTTGCCTACTATACGCCCGGTATTGCTGCTTCCGGCAACCAAGCTTTGGCTTAACACGACACAATTTGTTACATTGCCGGAGTTCACTCCAACAATTCCGCCAATATTAGTTCCTGCCCCGATTATATTGATATTGGCAAAACTATTTATAATTGTGCCGCTGTTTGTTCCTACCAGACCGCCGACATTACTGCCGCCGCCTCCGGATATAATTCCACCGCTCACAAAACTGTTTGTAATAGTTCCGCTGTTTACTGCGGCAAAACCGCCTCCTGTAATTGTATGTGGAATGTTTAGGTTAACCAAGCCAAGGTATGCTATCCTGCCATTTGCTTGAATTGTGCCAAACATTCCGCGGTCATTATCCCCAATTACTTGTATGGTCATATCGCTGATGGTATGCTGCGCTCCGTTAATCTCACCATTAAAAGAAGGTATTGTTACCCAACTTTGTGTCAGGGTAATATTCTCATGCAGTACGAAATGCCTTGAACGCAAACCGGTGGCAGTAGCATCATTGTTGAGGGCTGCGTTAAACGCTATAATATTCGCCTGCGTTAGAGGGATAGCACGTGTTCCGGCAGATTGACCATCACGAATCGTTACTGTGTAAGTGTCTGTTTCTCCAAATAAGCTATGCCCGGAAGATACACCTGTCAGACCAACAACGATATTTGCCGTTGCGCTTGAGAACTCCGTAGTTCCATTATAGTTTACGTCAACCAAAAAGGTTTTTGTACCATTTGCAAAGGTAGCGTCATTAGGATCCCAATTGAAAGTAAGACCGGGGACAGGGGTTATGTCTAAATCAACGCCATCAGCTTCAGCTGCATCAGCAAGCCCGTTAACTCTTACAACAAAATCAAGACCGGAATTAAACCGCTCATCACGGTTGAGTCCTGTGGTTGTAATCGGAATAAGAGCACGTTCAGCCGGATGCAAAGGGTTTGATACTTCTACGCCTGCGGACGTCCAGCGAGCGTATACAGTCCTATCTGCCGTAACAGCAGTTCCGCTAGCCCCTGTTGCAAATTCATTGCCGCCGGATGCGGCACTTGTATCAAACCAACCTGCAAAACTAAACCCTGTACGGCTTGGTGCTGTTGGAGGGCTTAACACAGGGTTGCCGTTATTAACAGTACGAGTTTCGTTTGCGGGCGCACCTGCAAAGTTGAAATTAAACGTCACGGTACGAGTAATCGGAGCATCAGGAGTCCAGCGAGCGTATACAGTCCTATCTGTCGTAACGGCAGTTCCGCTAGCTCCTGTTGCAAATTCATTGCCGCCGGATGCGGCACTTGTATCAAACCAACCTGCAAAACTAAACCCTGTACGGTTTGGTGCTGTTGGAGGGCTTAACACAGGGTTGCCGTTATTAACAGTACGAGTTTCGTTTGCGGGCGCACCTGTAAAGTTGAAATTAAACGTCACGGTACGGGTAATCGGTGCGGGAGGCTGAATAAGATCACTTCCCGAACCGGAATCATTACCGTTGCCGGCCCCGGAATTTGCTCCGGAACTAGGAGGTGTACCGGGCGGTGTACCGATGTTAATACCGGAATCGGGAGGAGTTCCGGGGGGCGTGACGATGTTGTTACCAGAGCCTGGAGGAGTTCCGGTATCAGGGCTAGTGCCGGGAGTCGTCTCGTTACCAAGGTCAGGAGTCGTCTCGTTACCTGTACCGGGAGTCGTTCCTAAACCGGAATCAGGCGGTGCAACAGGATTAGACGGTGTGCCAACGTTAGGCGGCTCACTCGTTCCGGGAGCTGTGCCTGCCCCTGTCCCCGGGGTTGTGTCAGCACCGGGAACATTATCATTTCCAACACCTGTGCCCGTGCCTGTACCGGGAGTAGGTGTACCCGGAGCAGGCAAAGTCGGCAAAACTTCATCTGCTTCCGACCCGGTTATAATCTGCGGCGGCGGTCTTTCCGGCAAAGCTTGCATTCTTCTTTCGTCTTCTATTATGCGCAATTCAATAGCTTCTTCTATACGGTTAAAAAGATCCGGGTTTTGCTCTAAAATCCGGAGGTCATCTCTTATTGCTTCAAGAATAATAAGATCCAAGCTTTCTAAAGGAATAGCAAGCATCTCCGGCACATTTTCAGATTCTCCGTGTACCTGTCTTCCTTGTATATCCTCTGTCAGACGCTGCATTCCTTGTGGTGTGACTAAAAAAGTAGCTACATCACCTAAATTGTCCGGGTCCGGCAAATCCACGACTACTTCGCCGTCTATTACCAACATGCGGACAAAGGGGTTGCCTATGCCTATTCCATCGTCGTCAAAAATCATACGGCGATAGGTGAGTATGTATTTAGTGCCCCGCACACCTACAATTGTGCCGGCAGCTTGAACCATATTACGAGATCCATCGTCAAGCCGCATATCTACACGCACTTTTATCATACCTTCAACCAATGAAATAGTGCTGTTGTTACGTCCATGACGCTGCCATATAGAGTTAACTGACAATGTGGTTAGTTCGCCCATAATGATCATTTGCTCATAGTAAATTATAGTCGCAGCCGAATTTATGCCGGTGATAATTACATCTCCGTCATAAATATTCATGCCTCGGTGTACGGCAGCAAGACTATGTCCGCCTACTCTTTGTACGAAAACCGTGCCTCGTACGGACTCAATCCTTGGGCCGTTGTCAATGCTCTGCGCTTCTACAAAATTAGGAAACGATAAGAAAGTCATCGAGAAAATAATAATAAAACACACACATTTTTTTATCATTGCAAGCCCTCCTGACCATTTATATTACATTTTCAACCGAATAAATCAGAACCCCAACGCTCTTGTTTTTAAAATTAACCGTTCCAAGCTCTTTTACTTCAACATGCTGTTTTACCAATTGATACGTAGCATCAGATATGATAATCTGACCTTTTCCGGCATTAGACTCTAAACGTGCCGCAGTATTAATCGCATCACCTATAGCAGTATAGTCCATTCGAAAATCAGATCCCATATTTCCTACTACAGCAACGCCGGTATTTATTCCTATTCCAAATTGCAAATCAACGCCATATTCTTCCAAAATCTCTTCTTGCAGCGCAGCAGCACCTTTTTTCATAGCCCAAGCCGCATTAACAGCGCATAATGCATGGTCAGGAACATTGTTCGGGGCGTTAAATAACGCCATTGTCGCATCACCGATAAATTTATCTATTGTCCCATTGTTATTTTGAATAGCGGTGCTTGTAAGCTCAAGATACCGATTAACCATGCTAACAACTTTTTCAGGAGTATTCGCTTCAGAAAAAGCCGTAAACCCACGAATATCCACAAATAAAGCGGTAATTTCTTTCACAACGCCGCCAAGTTGAATATCAACGCCGCCTGATATAATTTCATTAACCACTTCAGGGGCAACAAATCGCCCAAAAATATCTTTAATTTGTTGTCTGTCATTTTGTGCGGCAAGTATGCTAAGTATCATGTTCGATAAATAGCATATAAATATAAACAATATTGTATCCCCAACTCTTATAATGATGTGAAAATTATCATAAGCAAACCTAACACCGGCAAGAAGTGCAACTGCTAAAAGTATCGTTGAGATAAGTGCCATTTGAAGATTCAGCCACTGAAAAATCAAAATAATAACAATCCCGGAAAGAGCCAATATGGCTAAATTAAGCCACCAAGGGGCATCAACTACGAAAATACCTTCCAAGAAGTTTTGTATTATATTGGCATATAATTCCACACCGTGAGTGGCAATACTGCGCTCTATAGGTGTTGTAAAACCACCTTCGCCTATACCTTGTGCGTATGGACCTATTAAAACAATGGCATCCCTAAACATAGCAGGGGGATAGTGCTCGTTTATTACGCCCCATAAAGACACCGCAGTAAAACTTTGCGGTCCGCCCACATAGCGGATAGGGAACTGACCATCTCTGTCTAACGGTATATCTTCTATCGCATGTTTACCCATGGAACGGCTAAACATGCGGTAAACTTCAAAAGGAAACGAATGCACTGTTATATCTCCAAAGCGTAAAGAGGTAACAGATCGGCGCATTACGCCGTCAGATTCATCGGGTATAGCGTTTAGAAACCCTACGGCTGCCGTTTCACCAAGTTCGCCAAACGGTAACACATAGTATTCTATTTCAAGTAATAGGGCAGCATCTTGAAATGGGCTTAATATACCCATCCCGCCAAGCACAAGCCTGTCCGTCCCCCTGGCGGCGTTCAGTAAAGCTTCATCATATTCCGGCACAGCACCGGTCGTGTCATACAACACGTTTATGCCAATAGCCGCTGCGCCCATTTCAGTAAGGCGTGTTATTGCCTCTGCCATGAAAAAACGAGGCCAAGGCCAGCTTCCGATTTCGTTTATACTGCGTTCGTCTATACCGACGATAATAATATTATCTGCGGCATTGCGCTCAGAAACCATCACATTATCATGTATCACGTTATCTACTGATGGGAGCAGCACAAAATATTGTATCAGACTGAACAAGACAAAAAACATAATTGGCATGAAGATTTTAAGTTTTTTATACATAGCTTACTCCCTTCATAGGGCGCATCGACAATAGTGTTCAACGCCCATCTTTTGGCAGGATTTCTGCCATATTTCGTTAAAAATTTTTGGAATACGTTCAGTATTCCTGCAAATTTTTGCCTCATATGGCAAAAATCCTTCTCAAAACCTGGACATTTCAACTATTATCGACACGCCCTAGATCCTGTGGTATATAAAGCGTAATAAGGCTGAGTTCCGGAAACCATTCTATCGTGTAGGGAAACAGGCGGGTTAACTCACTCAAGGTTGTAACCATTATCCCTCTCATTATAAAATAATCCAAATCCCGGGCAAGAACCGTTACAGTGTCGTCAATAAATATGGAAAGCTCGTCTGTTGATTCATTCAAATGTACTATTGCGCCCAAGGCTTCAAGAAACGGACGAATAGGAACAAAGATTGAATCTCCACCAATCCAAGGTTGAACTCTTCCCATATCCACTCTTTGGTCACCTAAAAATACACGTATATCACCTCGAAAAGTAAATCGTGAATCCACTGTAAGCCCTGTTTCGGCAAGCATTTGACCACGAGACGGGCGGCCGGCTAAAACCCTGTAAGTTAAAGGTACAGCCAAAACACGGTTATTCATAGTATCGGATATAAACAAAGTTTCACCATCTGTTGCAATGCCTTCCGGTCTTGTAAGCCGTAAGTTTTCAGCAGAACTGTGGAAGCGTCCTGCCATACCCCCGCCCAAAAGTGTCCGTGTATGTTCGGGCGTAATCATGCGAATTGCGTGATTTAGGCTGTCGGCTACCAATATAGAGCCATCCGGCAGCAAAGCGATATCCCTAGGGAAATTAAACCGGGCTTCGTTATTTAATCCATCTATAAACCCGCCCTCAAAGTAGTCTGAAAACCTAATAGGCTCTCCGGGCTGTCCTGCCACAGTGCTTACCATACCATTGTAAACCATACGAATTGCGTGATTTGCGGAATCCGCTACATATAATACCCCATCTGTCGTAATATAAAGACCGGATGGTTGAAAAAACCTAGCTTCATGCAATGATCCGTCATTAAATCCGCTTTCACCCGGAACACCTGCGAACAAGCTTACATTACCATTAGGGTCTATGCGGCGCAAAACATGATTTAAAGTATCAGCTACATATATAAAACCATCCGGACACATAACAGAAGCACGAGGCTGGTTAAATTGCGCCTGAGTCTCTGCTCCGTCCCTAAACCCGCTCGTACCGTTGCCTGCAATGGTAATTACGAATGCTCCTGTTATTTTGCGAATAGCGTGATTGCCGGAATCGCTTACAACAATATCCCCGTTATGAGTAACAAAAACGCCGGAAGGCTTCATAAACATAGCGTTCTCACGAAAACCGTCTATAAAAGCACCTGAATCAGCATAGGATAGACCAAAACGTCCGGGCACACCTATACGCTCGTTATTCCTGCCATCTAAAATTTGCACACGGTCGCACATTGAGTCTGCCACAACTAAATATGAATCCATTATGGAAATGCCAATAGGGTAATAAAGCTCATCGAAAATGCTCTGATAGTCTGAAATACCATCAAAGTATTTAACAGGCGTTACAGAAACCGCCTCGGCTATGCCAATTATAAGCTCATCATAGTCATCATCTGAAGGGGAAAAAACAAAATACACTGCCATTCCCGACAATAGCAGAGCCAACATGGTAAAAGCAATAACTTTCTTTTTACGCACTTTGATCTGCCCTCTCTTTTAGAATTATGAAATACTCATGTTGAATTACCCTTGCAATACAATGTACAACACGCCTGAAGCAGCTAAAAATTCGCTTCTTCTTTATTTTCGGTTTTGGTGTACAGCTAGTACAACCTGCAACCTCAAATTTCGAATAAACGAATTTTTA
>WRBF01000019.1 GCA_009784685.1 Defluviitaleaceae bacterium
TTATTCATAGCGAATATTTTGCCTCCTGACTGTTGCTTTGTGGTGATTCAACTTTATCAGTTTGGCTTTTTATTCGCTACTTCTTTTTTTTGTTGCTGTAACACTTGTATTGTAATCCTACATACCAATTTATAATGTTGAGGCAATAACACTTGACTATCTAAAGAGTATCAACTATAATACCCCTAGTGTTTTTTGATAGGAGGTGCTGACCGTATGAAACGTACATTTCAACCAAAGAAAAGACAAAGAAGCAAAGAACATGGATTTAGAAAAAGAATGAGCACAAAAAGCGGTAGAAAAATTTTACTTAGACGCCGCCAAAGAGGTCGTAAAGTGCTGTCTGCTTAATATTTATATTAAGCGGGGGCAGTACCCTGCCCTGCAGGCAAAGTCCTATGACCTGTTTTTGGCGCATCTACAGATAATTTTCCGCTATGAAACTTTTTACAGGTGTTTCTGTAGGGCGGGGGCTCTGCTCCCGCCGTTTTGGTCTTAACTGAAAAAGTTGTCGAAGATAAGCTGCTGCAATCGGGGGATTTTGAATTGCCGGATACTATTTCTCTTAGAAAAAATTTCGAATTTAAAATCGTATACAACAAAGGGCGTTCGCTTGCAAACAAACATTTGATTATGTATATAATGAAGAATAATCTTGATAAAAACAGACTCGGTATTTCTGTCAGCAAAAAGATAGGAAACAGCGTAATGCGCAATAGAGTTAAACGTGTAATAAGAGAAAGCTACAGACTAATAGAGCAAGATATTAAGAAAGGCTATGATATAATATTTATTGCCAGGACAAGCATTACAGGTATTAAGTTTAATGAAGCAAGCGGCTCTGTTAAGCATTTGACTCGTTTGCATAAACTAATTGGCTGCCCTCATGATTAAAAATTTCTTTCTTTGGCTTATTAAACTTTACAAGCAGCGAATTTCGCCTTACTTCCCCCCTAGATGTAGATATTATCCTTCCTGTTCAAGTTATATGGAAGAGGCAATAATACGATTTGGGGTTATAAGGGGTGTAGCTATGGGGATTTTTCGAATTTTAAGATGCAATCCGCTTTTTCCAGGAGGAATAGACCTTGTTCCGGAAAAAAAAGTAAGAAAATCAAATAGGTAATAATTGAATACGGAGGTTTATTATTTTGATAAATTTTTTAACAAACGGAACAAGCTTGTTAAACAATATGATACAAGGGGAACCGGGGATTATTGTCGGTCCGATTACAACGTTTTTGGGTTACATACTTAACGCTGTTTTTGAATTCGCTTGGTTATTCAGCACTACAGGGGCGCATACTTTAGGCATAGCTATAATACTTCTTACAATAATAACAAGGGTTTTGCTGTTCCCTCTTGCTATGAAACAACAAAAATCAATGGTGGCAACACAAAGACTTATGCCGGAAATTGCTAAAATCAAAGCAAAATACGGAAATTCAAAAGATAAAGCAACCCAACAAAAAATAGCTATGGAAACCCAAGCGCTTTATGTAAAGCATAAAATCAACCCTCTTGCGGGATGTTTACCTGCTTTAATCCAAATGCCGATTTTCTTTGCTCTTAACTTCATGATCCGCCAAGCGTTTAGATTTATCAATAGAATCGACGATATTTATACTCAAATATCTTATACGCTGCTTAATATGCAGGATGATGGCGGCTTTTTATCCGGCATATTTTTACGTGAAATTGCTGCACCAAAAGTACCGGAGGGCATGCAGCCTTTCGATTTAAGTGTTGTTGAAAACTTCCAAAAAATTATTCATGTTATGACCCCGGAAGAATGGGATGTTGTGCTTTACAACGTTTCTGACAATGTAAGATATACTCTCGAAAACTTGTTGGCGCAAAAAACGAGCATTGATCATTTCTTTGGAATCAACTTAATCGAAATGCCCGGACTTAGCTTCCCGGGGATTATTATACCGATATTAGCCGTTGTAACTACATTTGCTTCATCATATTTAATGATGAAAGCAACAGCTAAAACAGCAACTGACCCGAACCAACAGCTTATGCAAAGAGTTATGATTTATATGATGCCAATTATGATGGGCTATTTCACAGTGACATTTGCAGCCGGCGTTGGTATTTATTGGATAACAATAACTATTATTCAAGTAGCACAACAATATCTTGTTAACAAATATTACAAACCGAAGCTTGAGGCGCAGTTTGACGAAAAAGACAAAATTATTTCGGTGAAGTAATTATGAGAATCAACTTTCAATAATGGGTTGTGTGGATTTGTGAGTCTTATTTTTCGCCAATCAAGGAGATGTGGAATAATCAGCCACAAGGACGTACAACAGCTTATCGACCGTTGATTTTAAATATTTGACATAGGAGGAAAACTCTAAAATGGACAGTGTTGAAAGAAGCGGAAAGTCAATAGAAGAGGCTATCGAGCTCGCCCTTAAGGAGCTTAGTGCAGAAAGAGCTCAAGTTGAAATAACAGTGCTCAGCGAACCGACAAAAGGATTTTTGGGGCTTGGAGGAAAAGCTGCGACAGTTTTAGTTACGAAAAAAAGAGACCCTGAAACAGCAGCAAAAGCATTTATACGTGAAATATCGACTTCAATGGGTATGCTTATCGATGTGGAAACAAAACTTACCGATAATCACCTTTATGTTGATCTTAAAGGCGAAAAAATGGGCGTTTTAATTGGTAAAAGAGGCCAAACTCTTGACTCGCTTCAATATCTTTTGAATCTTGTTGTAAACAAAGGTGATGCTCAATACTTATCGGTAACACTTGACACAGAAAACTACAGAAAACGCCGCCGTGAAACACTTGAAACACTTGCATTCAGCCTTGCAAGGAAAGTTAAAGCGACGAAAAAAGAAATCGTTTTGGAACCTATGAACCCTTACGAAAGAAGAGTTATACATTCAATACTACAAAACGACAGAAGCATTTCTACACATAGTGAAGGCAAAGAGCCTTTTAGAAATGTTGTTATTTCTCCAAAAAAGCGAGAAGGAATCCCGGAAGCTAAAACCCGCTAATCAGTCTTTAGCTTCCAAATGCAGCAGACTAACTACGGAGGTGCTATAATGTCAACTTTAGGAAACATAATAGTAGGTCAATCCGGAGGACCGACTTCAGTAATAAACTCGAGCCTTGCGGGAGTTTTTAAAACAGCTAAAGACGACGGCGCACGTACAATATACGGCATGAGAAACGGAATTCAAGGGCTTTTGGAAAATAGATTTGTCGATATGAAAGAAGGTATAAAAAGCGACCTTGATGTAGAAATATTAAAACGCACTCCGTCTTCATATTTAGGCTCATGTAGATACAAATTACCCGATGTCGAGAAAGATGAAAAAACATATGAGAATATTTTTGCAATTTTAAAACGGCTTGAAATAGATCATTTCTTCTATATCGGTGGAAATGATTCAATGGATACAATCAAAAAGCTATCGGCTTATGCAAAAGCAAAAAGCGAAAAAATAACATTCGTTGGTGTCCCAAAAACGATTGATAACGACTTGGCAGTAACAGACCATACTCCGGGCTTTGGAAGTGCTGCAAAATACATCGGAACATCTGTTAAAGAGATAATAAGAGACGCACTTGTTTATGACATGAAAATGGTTACGGTAGTTGAAATTATGGGACGAAACGCAGGCTGGCTTACAGCTTCTGCCGCTCTTGCTAAGACCGAAGAATGCGATGGCGTCGATATGATTTTTCTTCCCGAGCTTGACTTTGACCTTAACTTGTTTGCGGACAAAGTCAAAAAAATGCAAGAGAAAAAGAAAGCTCTTGTTATTGCGGTTTCGGAAGGTCTTAAAACTGCTGACGGAACATATGTATGTAAAATGGGCGATTCTATAACATTTAAAGATTCATTCGGTCATACAAACCTTGGCGGAACAGGCATGTTTCTAGCTAATAAGCTTGCGGCAGAGCTTGGATGCAAAACGAGAACTGTTGACTTTAGTACGCTTCAAAGATGTGCAGCACACATAACATCCAGAGTTGATGTCGAAGAAGCATTTGCAGCAGGAACACATGCGGTTAAAGCTGCATTTAAAGGCGAAACAGGTAAGGTTGTTGTATTTAACCGTGTTTCAAGCTCACCTTATGCAATGTTAACAGAACTTGCGGATGTTGCAAAGATTGCTAATGTTGAAAAGCAAGTTCCATCTGAATGGATAATAAATGACGGAACATATATATCTGATGAATTTTTGAAATATGCAAAACCGCTCATACAAGGTGAAATTGCACCATATATGGTTGAAGGATTACCCAGACATTTAGTGCTTAGATAAAAAAATACATTGCATGACACATATTTTGTGTCATGCAATGTTATTACCTTACTCAGGGGCTCTATTAGCCTTTTCGTGACCTGCTTTAGCCTTGCCTTGAATTTCCGGAACAGGCTCTTGTTCGTTTTTCGTAAAATGTGCTTTTTTGTTGCTTTCAGTACCGTGCGGATCTTTTGGGTCAGGACGGCGCATACCGGCTTTTGCCATAATTATTTATCACTCCTTATGTTTATATAGTCAATCCAGTGACTATATGCACTATTATAACTTTTCAATTGGAGGTTATTCAAATCATGACCGACCAAAATATTCTTCTTGTCATCAACCCTGTAGCAGGCAGAAAAATAGCAAAAAAATTAATTTACCATATAGTTGATTTGTTGTGCCGCAACAATTACAAAACTACTATATTTTCAACCGGAGACAAAGGAGAGGCAACGCTGTTTGTCAAAAGCCATGCAAGTGAATTTGCGAAAATAATATGCTGCGGCGGTGACGGCACACTCAACGAAGTTTTTACAGGGCTTATAGATGCCGGGGTTAACATACCTGTAGGATACATACCAACAGGAACAACAAACGACTTGGCAACGGCACTTAAACTGACAAAAAACCCGAGAAAGGCAATGCAAATTTCTGTTGAAGGTCAAAACCGCATACACGATATCGGAGTGTTTAACGATAATAAATATTTTACATATATCGCATCGTTTGGTGCATTTACATCAGTCGCATATCGAACACCTCAATGGATGAAAAACAGCCTTGGACGTGTTGCATACTTTATAAACGGCGTACCCAGCATAGGAGATATTCAACCGCATAAAGCAAAGGTTATAGCAGACGGTATAGAGTTTGAAGGAGAATTTGTATTCGGAAGCGTAACAAATTCAACAATTATCGGCGGTATAATAAAGCTTAATCCCAACGAAGTAAGTTTTGATGACGGCCTGTTTGAAGTCATGTTAGTAAGAAACCCAAACAGCCCAAAAGATTTAAGCAATTCTATACGCTGTATTGTTAACCATGAATATAACGAAGAGCATGTACTTTTTCTTCGTGCAAAAGAAGTGGCGTTTACGTTTGATGACCCAACAGACTGGACTGTCGATGGGGAATTTGCAGGGACTGTTACAAGTGCGTGCATTAAGAACTTGCAAGGACGAGCGGAAATTGTTGTTAAGTAAATAAAACTACTCCCCAATAACCTTAACAAGCACCCTCTTCTCTCTCTTACCATCAAATTCGCCATAGAAAATCTGTTCCCATGTTCCAAAATCCAAAGTACCCTTCGTTATAGCGCATACTGCCTCTCTGCCCATTATCGTCCGTTTTAAGTGGGCGTCGGCATTGTCTTCATATCCGTTATGATCATATTGATTATGGGGTTTTTCGGGCGCAAGCTTTTCAAGCCAACGTTCATAGTCACGATGTAAACCGCTTTCATGATCGTTAATAAATACGCTGGCGGTTATGTTCATTGCGTTAACAAGAACAAGCCCTTCTTTTATTCCGCTTTCATCTATGGCTTGCTGTACTTGGGCTGTAATGTTTATAAATTCACGCCTTGATTTCGTATTAAATTTTAATTCTTTTCTATAGCTTTTCATACATATCCTCCCTTTCGCTGCCTATAGCAAGAAACATACTTATATCACTCTATATACGCCACGGGGCAGATGCTTATGCACTTTCCACATACATCCGCTTTAACAAGATGCGTTCTTTCTCTTAACTTTTCTCCGTTTTTAAACAATTCCTCTTGGCAGGCAAATCTATCAATATCATCATCTAAAAAGGCGTTTACAGGACAGATTTTATAGCATAGATCACATGATCCGCCTTTTAAATTCAAACATCTATCTGGAACTGGTTCTTTATTCGCCTCCAAATTAGCGGATGTCAAAAGCGTACCAAAACGCCCGCCGGAACCTTTATCTGTAATAATTAGCCTATTTGAACCAAAAGTACCAAGCCCTGCGATTGCAGCAGCACTTTTATGCGACCATGTTGCCTTCATATCTTTTGGGTCATATGTATGCGTTGCAGGTATTGCTTTTGAAGAAAGCCCTAAGCTTGCAAGATACTCGGACAGAACTTCATTAATGTGATTGAAGTAGCTGTTTACTATCTCATAGGCTTCACCCCACAAAGACGCACCATTTTCTTCATTTTTTGGTGCAGATACGACGGTCTTTGTAAAAGGCACGAAATAGCTGATTATGCTGTTGACATCTTGCAGTAATTCGACGGGGTTTAAATGCCAATCTCCAATCACTTTTTTTAGATCAAAGTATCTTTTATCATGCCCGGATGAATAGGAAATTAAAGGCTTCCTGAATAAGTCAGGGCGGTTAAGCGCCGCTATCTCGTTAATTATAATTTGTTCAATTTTTTGCTTTATACTGTCTGACATATCACTTTCCTCCTGCATTTGTTTTATGAACAAGCGCAGCTCCAATAGCCGTTGCAAACTCAGCGTTATCAGGAATTATAAAATTAATGTCAGTTATAGATTTTACAGCACTGAATACATCATTGCACGCTTTTAAAGTAGCTAAGTTTCCTATCAAAACAATATCTCTGGTATCCGTACTTTTTGTTGCAAAAACAGCAGACATTGCTATTGATTGAAAAACAAGATTAAGTATACCAAGCGCAATATCATTTTCAGATGGTCTGTCTGTCACATTTCCGAAATTAGATGCAGTTGTATCCGGCGGAAGGTTTGGAAGTGATGTTTTTGAAATATCTCCGACCATTAAATCAATATTTCGCAAGTCTCCGCTTTCAGACTTATTGATTATGCCCTTTATACTACGGATTCCAAGCATTATGTCTGAAAGACCTATAATCGTCCCGCCACCTATTCCCGTTCCACCTAAATGCTTAATTTCGCCATCCTGTGCGCTTATTATAGATGTACCTGTGCCCATGCTGACAATGACAGCCTTTTTAAGGTTTGTCATATACAGCCCACCAAGACCGTTTGCAAGAAACTCTTCCGTTTTAACGGTCGGTATACCATAGATGTCACGGTCTATATATGACGCACCGACACCGGTAATTATAACTTGTTCTATGTCCGAAAGATTAATCCCGTTTGCATCAACAAACTTTCCAAATGCGCCAAACAGTGATGCCGTAGGGTCATTTGCTTTAACAGATACAGGCGTAATAAGTTCATTGCTCCTAAGACCAACAATCTTTGTTATGCTGCCGCCTACATCTATACCTATTATTATCTTACTCAAAATTGATACTCTCCTTTTGCTTACTGCTTACTGCTTAATAACTGTTACCGGCTAAAAACCATTTTTATAATTACACTGCGGGCATTTGGGGTAATCCATATCATGACTTACTCCACACATTGGGCATTTAATCTGGCTGATGGTATCTTCTTTATCGGAAGGATCATTAATTTGCTTTGCCTCAATAATAGCATCACGAACGGCAGCTTTTATTGTGTAATAAAGAGCCCACATAAAGATAGCCGCTAACATTATCCAAAGCATAATTATTATAAACCACACCTTTACCCTCTCCCTATCTCGAAGCAACTACTCCACAAACTCAATTCGGAAATTTAAAATATCTTCAAAATCATACCGTTTATCGGGCTTTGTTCCATGTATCGCAGCATATCTTTTGTCATATTCACTTTCACTTATAAACTGGATTTCAAAACCACCGCCGAAAAATGTTTTTGCCGCTTCAAGAATCAACTTTTCACCATTAGCAATGCTGCGCATGTTATATATGCTGTCAGGAGTAACAATGTACAAAGTGCTTTCATCTAAAGATGTGGCGGTAGATTTGTCTGCAAATTTTCTAACAACAGCATTTTTGTTAGCTTCTTTAAACTGCGTGACAAATTCTGCCCAATTTGCGGCAGCATTTGCTGTATTTCCGGTTTCTATTTTTTTCTGAGCCGATATTTTTTTAGCTGCCGGCTCTTCATTTTTTACCTTCACAGCCTTTGGTTCAGACGAAATTGCCTGATTAGAAGTTGACCCTTCAGCTTTATTTTCAACTGCTTTAGGCGGTTTAGGTGATTTAGGTTCAACTGCATAAGCTTGTAATTCAGATTCATCAGCTTGTATCTGTCCGATATTTATTATCGATCCATTTTCCAATCTATCTTCCAACGCCTTAATTTTTGCAAACAAACTATCCATGCTGGCATCTGCCTGCGGGTTGCATATTTTGATGCAAGCAACTTCAAGTAATATCCGTGGATTTGGTGAATATTTTACCGCTGACTGGATACCTGAAAATATGTCGATATAATAAATAAGCACCTCACGTCCTATTAAGTTTCCTTGGAGGTTCAATTTCTCAATATATTCAGGCGTATAATCAAGTGCTGCCGTAACACCATTAACGCTGATAGATACCAGCATATCTCTGAAATGTTCTAAAAGTTCGTTAACCAAACGATTTAAATCTCGCCCGTCGGCTATAAGATTTTTTATTATTTCAAGGCATTCTGCCGTTTGACGGTTATTAAATTTAGTCACCAGTTCAAATAGAACACCTTTATCAGAACCTCCCGTTGATTTCAATGCTTTTTCAAGAGTTATTTCCTCGCCGTAATAAAAGGCACTTAACTGATCTATTATGCTTAAGGCGTCACGCATTGCACCGTCTGAAATTCGTGTAATGTATTCAAGAGCATCGCCTGTTATTTGAATATTTTCTTCGGTCATATAACCCTTTATTGCATCAGACATTTCCTTTTGAGAAATGCGTTTAAAGTCATACCGTTGGCATCTTGAATGTATAGTAGGAGGTATTTTTTGTGGGTCTGTTGTGGCTAATATAAAAATGACATGCCCGGGGGGTTCTTCAAGCGTTTTAAGAAGAGCATTAAACGCACCCGTTGAAAGCATATGAACCTCATCGATTATGTAAATTTTATATTTACCTTCCGACGGAACATATTTAACTTCATCACGAATATCACGGATATTGTCAACCCCATTATTACTTGCAGCATCAATTTCTATAACGTTCATGCTTTTCCCGGAAGAAACAGACTCACATGATAAACAAATGCCGCAAGCTTCGCCGTTTTCACAAGACTCACAGTTTATTGCCTTGGCAAATATTTTAGCGGTTGATGTTTTACCCGTGCCTCTTGTACCACAAAACAGGTAAGCATGGGAAATACGACCGGATTCTATTTGGTTTTTAAGCGTTGTAACAATATGCTCCTGCCCTACTACATCTTCAAAAAATGATGGGCGAAGCTTTCTATATAGTGCTGTATATGACATATAAGTACCAATCTTTCTAGAATGTGCAACAAGCCGTAGCGTTCAATTTTTTGCAAATTTGATCATCCCGTTCTGTGTTCACAAGCTCTAAAGTGACTTACTCATATAAACAGTGTTATCTGAAATTGAGTAGCCGTTTTTTTTATAAAACCCAAATGCCGGAATTGTTTTTTGTGTCGCAAGGGTAACTGCCTTGACTCCTGACTTTGCCAAGTCTTTTTCTATTTCATTAAGAAAAGCCCCGCCGATTCCTGAACCCTGACAATCTTTAGCAACAGCAACTTCCTTAATATCATATGTGTTAACTTGAAAGTAGTCAATAAAAGCCCCAAAACATATACCGATAAGCCTTTTGCCCATAAAATACATGTATCCTTTAAAATTAGGCGAATTTGAGATATCGGTCAAATATCTGGTCATATTGTCGGCAGTTATTTGAAAGTTAAAAGGCTCGTCCGTAAAAACATCGAAAAAAAGCTCTACACAAATATTTATATACTCAGGTTCATATTGTTTAAGTTTAAAATTTGAATTATGCAAATTGCCCATATCCACCATCCGTATTTTATAATAGACCTATACCCTTGCGATACAAAGTACAACATTACAAAGGTATTATCCGCCCAAAATAGCGATAAAAATACCTGCGACAATAGCAGAACCTATCGTACTTGCTACAATCGGTCCCATAGCGTGCATTAAAACGTGATTTTGGGGGTTATATTCCTGTGCTAATTTTTGTGAAACCCGTGCTGCCATTGGCATGGCAGACACTCCTGAATTACCTATAAGAGGATTTATTTTCCCACCGGTCATCTTACATAAAAGCTTCGCAACTAAAACTCCGCCCATCGTGCCAAAGGCGAACGCCGCTAAACCGAGGAATATAATAAGCAGGGTTTGCAAATTAAGAATTCTATCTGCGGTTGCAACAGATCCGATTGAAATACCAATTAAAAGTGTCAAGATGTTAAGCAGATCCCCTTGAAGTGATCTCGTAAGCCTATCTGTAACACCACTTTCTTTAATAAGATTTCCCAACATAAGCATTGAAATAAGAGGCCCCGCCGCAGGAATTAATATCAAAACGGCAATCGTTACGACAAAAGGAAAAACAAGTTTTTGCCTTTGTGTTACCCGTTTTGGCATTGGCATTACAATAACCCGCTCTTTGTCATTAGTAAGTGCACGCATTATAGGCGGCTGAATTACCGGAACAAGAGCCATATAAGAATATGCAGCTATAGCGATAGTTGGAAGCAGATGTTCCGCAAGCCTGTCCGTAATGTAAATTGCCGTAGGCCCGTCTGAACTTCCGATAATCCCTATAGAAACGGCTTCTGCCAGCGTAAAAGGCTCGAATCCGGGTACTATATCCGCAATCGCCCGGCTAATAAGAAGTGCGCCTCCTATTGCAGTAAATATGCCTAGCTGCCCACCCAGCCCTATTAGCGCACTCTTAGGGTTAGCTATAAGCGGTCCAAAATCTGTCATAGCGCCTATGCAAAGGAATATAAGCGGAGGATAAATCCCAAGAGCAATGCCTTGATATAAAAAATGTATAAGCCCGCCCTCATCATATGCTGAGAGCCCGGCGAAAGGAATATTCGCAATCAACATACCAAATGCTAACGGCAAAAGCAGCAGCGGTTCATACTTTTTTGTGATAGCAATGTATGCAAGCAATAACGCAAGCGTTATCATCGCAATTTGAGGCAACGCAACCCCCGTGTTAACAACAAAATCTATAATGCTTTGGAAAAAACCCACTTTAACAACTCCTTAAATCTTTGTATATCCCTCGCCTGTAACAAATGCGTCAAGCTTCTGACCTGACTTGCAAAGCTCACAGTTCTCCGGCGAATAAGTAATATAACCCGGGACATCTTCACCGGTAAATACTGAATTAATCTCACGCTGAGTATGTTCAGACCCGGCAGAAAACAAAGCTGATATCCCGACTACTCTGCCTCCGTAGTATTCAATACACTCGAGCGCATTATCAACTGCACGCCCGCCTACGACTGATGTAACAAGCAAAAGGACATTTTTACCTTTTATTGCCTCTTGTAAATTATCCCTAAAAATCAGCTTTTTATTAACGCTGTTAATAGGCGTTATTACATAAACATCTTCATCAAAATTAATAAGCGAAGGTCCGCTTTTTGTTAGTTCTTCCGCTAAATAAGCCCCAACAACTTCTGTTCCTTCCATACAAACAATAGTGTCTATAACTGTAGTCGTTAAATATGGAAGTGCAAGCTCTCTTGCGATTGCCCTAACCTTTTTTGATGCATATTTAAGTTCACTCATTTCAAAATACATATTAAAATGTGCGCTTGTGGTCGCAAAATGACCTTCTGCTACTTTAATCGTTATGAGTGGATTTTTTTCAAGCGAAACATTTGTGAACCCGTTTTTCATTTAGCTAACCCCCTATTCGTTGTTCATAGACTTGCCCATTGAAACAAACAGCATTGATGCTAAAAGTCCGATAGCTAGCATAACTCCGCCTTGAAGCCAATCGAAACTTGGATCATATATTTGAAGGCTTTGGATAAATATCCCTAAAAGCGACCCGCCCATAAACCCAAAAACAGCAGTATTAGCAAGCCCTGTAAGCCTTTCAAAAACAAATTTAATACCTCTTGATGCAGCAACAAGACCTATAACCGCAAAAGCACCAAATACCCCAAGCGGCATTATATACTCAACATTCATTCTAAGCAGCGATTCAGCGGCAAAAATAAGCGGACTGTAAACCCCCATAATTATCAAAATCGTAGATACGCTCATTCCGGGGACAAGCCCTACAGCTCCCCCTACAAAGCCGCTAAGCGCAAAGGTTGTTATTCCAACATAACTTTCATCAGGCGACTGCCCAATCCCCCCGCCTAAAACACAAATTGCAAATGCGAACATAAACGCCAATAACCCGGCAACATAATGATTTCGTTCGATTTTTCGCTTTTTAACCTCAGCGAAAATTATAGGCATATTCCCGGCTATTAAACCAACAAACAGGATATAAACCGCCCTTTCATAAGTTTCAAACAAAAACCTGAACGAAATTACGAAAAAGACAGCACTCAAAATTCCCCCGATTGCTAATGGCAGGCAGTAAACAAAATTTTGCTTAAACTGCTTAAAAGGGTTGGAAATAATCCTTAGCAAATCATGATAAACACCCATTATAATAGCGATAACACTACCGCTAAACCCGGGTGCAAATATGCTTAACCCAAGAAGAAAGCCGCAAAATGTTCTGTATGTGAATTTTTTAATCAAAATTTTGTCTCCTTTTTTGTACCATATATAATAATACTACTTTATTTAGAGAAATGCAACTTTATGATTAAATAAAACGACATGCATCTTCCCTTGATTAAACCCCCTTGGTTATGTTAATATTATCTTAAGAGGTGGTAGGCTATGGCATCATATACATCATTTAATCAGAATTCAAATCCCTTCAAAGATTTAAAACAAAATCCCCCAAACTTTGAAGCTGTTTTCTCTGATGAAACACATAACTTTGTGTCTCCTTGTGAACCATCATCTTCCGAGCCTGTTACTATAAAACTGCGTACCGCAACATCTGATTTTGACAGTGTATGCCTAACTATCCGCAAAATAAACTATAAGATGAAGAAGTCTTACAGCAAAAATGGGTTCGATTATTTTTTAATAGCACTTGAAAGGATTCCCTCTCAAATATCGTATTTTTTTACATTGCAAAAAAATATGATAACTTATTATTATAATAGGCGAGGTGTGTTTAGCCAAGTAGACGAAAATTTTAATTTTAAAATTATACCTGACTTTAAAACACCCGAATGGGCAAGAGGTGCAGTAATGTACCAAATATATGTGGACCGCTTTTTCGACGGTGACAGTTCAAACAACGTAGTCAACAACGAATACGCCTATTTAGGCACGGCGGCTAAAGGAATTGAAAGATGGGACCGACCTTTGCAAAATCTTGATGTTTGTGATTTTTACGGCGGAGACTTGCAAGGGATTATTGATAAAGTAGGCTATTTGAAAGATCTGGGCGTTGAGGCTGTATACTTAAACCCTATTTTTGTATCACCCAGCAACCACAAATATGATACACAGGACTATGACTACGTTGATCCGCATATTGGTGTAATAGCTGAAGACGGCGGCAATCCGCTATATTTTGAAAAATTTCATAACGATTATGCAACAAAATATATAAAACGAACAACCGATACCAAAAACTTAGAAGCCAGTAACGAACTTTTTTGTAAACTAACTAAAATTTTACATGATAATGGGATTAAAGTAATTCTTGATGGTGTTTTTAATCATTGCGGAGCGTTTCATAAATGGATGGACAAGGAAGGATTTTATGCAAGTGCTAACTATCCCACAGGGGCTTACCATTCTGAAAAAAGCGATTATCATGACTATTTTAAATGGCATGATAAAAGTTGGCCTAAAAACGAATCATATGACAGTTGGTGGGGGTTTTCAAATCATCCTAAGCTAAATTTTGAAGAATCAAAAAAGCTTTATGAATACATTCTCGAAGTGGGCAAGAAATGGGTATCCCCCCCTTTTAACGCAGATGGATGGCGGCTTGATGTTGCCGCTGACTTGGGCTATTCAAAAGAATTTAACATAAAATTCTGGAACGACTTCCGAAATGCCGTTAAAACAGCAAACCCAAACACAATAATTATAGCCGAGCATTATGGAAGCCCGGAAGACTGGCTTTCAGGCAGTGAATGGGACACCGTAATGAACTATGATGCTTTTATGGAGCCTATTACATGGTTTTTGACGGGTATGCAAAAGCACAGCGAAGCGTTTAAACCCGAAATGTTAAATAATGCAACAGTGTTCAAAGACACAATGGACTACTATATGTCAAGATTCTCGATACAGTCATGTTTAACAGCAATGAACCAGCTTTCAAACCACGACCACTCACGCTTTTTAACGCGAACAAATAAAACCATCGGAAGGCTTCATACAACGGGTTATGAGGCGGCAGAGGTTAACATAAACAAAAATATTTTTATGTCAGCAGTTGTTTTTCAAATGACATGGCCGGGTGCGCCAACTATTTATTATGGCGACGAAGCCGGGCTTGTCGGATGGTCAGACCCGGATAACAGGCGAACATTCCCTTGGGGCAAGGAAGATCAAACGCTGATAGGCTTGCATAAAAATGCGATATTATTGCGATCAAAATTTAATTCAATAAAACATGGTTCGACCATCTACCTTTTGCTTGATCACGGCATACTTTCATATGGTCGGTTTAGTGACGACGAAGGCATTGCAGTTATCATCAACAACAATCCGGATTCTAAAACGTTAAAAGTTCCAATTTGGAAACTTGGCATAGAAAAAACTGGAATTATGCGCTTGCTTTTAGTAACCGGAAACGATATTTTCAGCACGGAAACAAGGGATTTAGAGTATAGAAACGGGCTTTTAGAAATTTCGGTTGATGGCTACAGCAGCGTAGTAATGAGCACCGTATAAATAACTTCAAGCATATAAAATCCCCTTTTGGAGAATATAAGTCATATAATTTCTAAAAGGGGGACTAGAATTATGTTAAATGATAAAATGTTCTGGAGCTTATTTGAAAAGTTGGGGTCAATAGAGGCGTATCTTGCATATAAGCAATATAAGAAAAACCAGGAAGAGTTTAGAAGTATAGTGCATAACGAATAGTATCGGATTATAGTGAAATAGCTAAGAGGTTATATGAGTACACTTGACGCAAGAGCAATTGTTATAAGCGAAACCGCCGCCGGAGAAAATGATAAACGGATTACGCTTTTGACAAAAGGCAGAGGAAAGATATCTGTTTATGGCAGGGGTGCAAAAAAAGCATCCAGTAAGATTTTGCCTGTTTGTCAGCTTTTTTCATATGCGGATTATGTTTTGTACGATGGAGGAAATTTTGCATCAATAACGTCAGGAAGCTTGATTGACAGCTTTTACGAGCTTCGAAATGATTACGACAAGCTCTGTGTCGGTAATTATATCTTAGAGCTTGTAAACAAAGTTGTGCCGCTTGGGACTCCTTGTGATGATGTTATGTTTCTTATTCTTTGTGCTTTAACAGCATTGAAAAAATCAAAAGCCCCACCAAAGCTTATATGTGTTGCTTTTGAAATTAAGTTTATGCAGCTTGGCGGATATAGCCCGACAATGGAAGGATGTACCAATTGTGAAGGCGATTTAGGCAATGCATATTTTTATGAAGACGGTCTTATTTGCGAGAGCTGTGCGAAAGTCCTATCAGCTAACCAGTTTCCCAAAGCCCAAAAACCAATATATGCGCCCCCCGGGGTTATTAAAGCTATTAAATACATAGAGCAAAGCGAAGTTAAAAGATTGTTTGATTTTGTTATAACAGAGGAATGCTTAATATCACTTGATGAAATTGCTAAACAGTTTGTTTGCCGACATGTTGATGTTGTTGTTAAGAGCCGTAGTTTTGTTTAGAGCATGTTGCCACTGTCGAAAATGCACAGATTTTCAGCGAATTTTGTAGCAATCAAGGCAAAAAGAAAGGCGTTTCCGATAGTGGCAACATGCCCTAGAACCCTATTGTGAGCTATTTTGCTGTAAATGCTTCTCTTTTCGCATTTGATCAATTCGCTCTAATCCAACTTTTGCAATTTTTTCAATATCGTCTTTTAATTCTTCAAGGGACATCTTATAATGCCTTAACGAGTTATATTCACGTAGCCTATATAAGTCTTCCATTGTGAAATCTGGGCTTAATTCAGGTCTTTCTAATGTCATCATAAACTTTAACCTCTTTCTATCAACATATTGGGTGGGAAAATGCCAATTTCTCTATATCCAAGCATAGCATTTACCATTTTAATTCCATTTACTGTCTTAACTTTTACTATATGCTTAAAATTCCATGAAAGCAAAATATGACATTCATTTATAACAGCACAAGCAATGTGAAGGCAATCATCATAGTGCTTGTCAGACAATATTTCAGTTTCTACAATTTTATCCGCATATGCTATAATTTCATCAGTCAAATGAGCAAATACATAATCTATTTCAGATATGTACTCAAGCAAAGTAGACTGTTTTGGTTCACCATTTGCCATTACCTCATTCATTGTTACTTCGGATATGTAAACCTCATACAATCCCTGTTTTATTTCTTCCCACAAAACAAGAGTATCATTCATCTTATCAGGTGCATCCAACTGGTCTAAATGACTGATAACCGATGTATCAAGATAAATTTTTTGCCTTCTCATAAAATCAATCCTCTCATTGCACTATACATCAATAGACCACATCTCCAAATCAGTTCTACTTCTTATACCCAAAATTCTTAAGCAAGAAATCACTATTACGCCAATCCTTTTTAACCTTAACCCAAATTTCAAGGAAAATTTTAGAGCCTAAAAGTCGCTCCATATCCGCTCTTGACCGACTTCCGATTGATTTAAGCATTTCGCCGCCTTTTCCAATTACCATACCTTTATGAGAGTCCTTTTCACAATATATCGTTGCTTCAACATCTACAATATCTTTACCGGGGCGTTGTTTCATAGACATTATTTCAACTGCTATTCCATGTGGAATTTCTTCTTGTAACAGCATCAATGACTTTTCGCGGATTATTTCTGCCGCAATTTGCCGTTCAGGTTGGTCTGTTAACATATCATCAGGGAAATATTTAGGTCCGATGGGTAAATACTGTTTAATTGTCTCGGTAAGGTTTTCCAGTCCATCTCTCTTTGCGGCGGAAATAGGGATTATTTCTTTGAACTCGAAAAGCTCTTGATATTTATCAATAATACTTAAAAGCTCGCTTCGTTCTATTTTATCAATTTTATTGATCGATAAGAAAATGTTGGCTTTTATATTTTTAAGTCTCTCGATTATGCTCATGTCAATCTTTGATATTTTCTCGGTTGGTTCAACCAAATAAAGAATAATATCCGCTTCCGAAAATGCTGAAATGGAAGACCCGACCATAAAATTCCCTAGCTTCGTTTTTGGATCATGTATCCCGGGGGTGTCAATAAATACCGCCTGAAATTCTTCCTCTGTTAGAATACAGCGTATTTTATTGCGTGTAGTTTGCGGCTTGTTAGTCACTATAGCAATTTTTTCTCCGATTAACGCATTCATAAGTGTTGATTTTCCTACGTTCGGCTTGCCGATTATTGTTATGAATCCGGATTTGAATGATTTGTTCAATATATTTCGCTCCTTTTTCCTCTGCTTGATCAGCTTTTTATAGCATTAAAAACACAATAGTATGAACGATTTGCAGCACCCATGAAATCATTCACAGAAATCAACGTTTTCGCAGACCGCAAACACTGTTCAGCTTGTTCTAACCGATAAGTTGAAAGATTGCTATATATATCCATAAGTTTCAACTCCCTCCATCACTACATTTCTATAGAATGGCAGAATAGCTATTCGGCTGTTAAAAGTCTGCTCGTCTCTAAGCATCATGCAAACTGTTATATCTGCAAAAAATTATACCACAACCCGACCTGCAAAGTCACGAGCGATTTTTCAATTCAAATCAAAAAGCCCGATGCATAAGTCAATCACATCGGGCTTTGGTTTTTTAACACATCTTACAACAACTCTAAATCAAGCTATCTCAGATCAAAAGTAGCGGCGTTAGCACCATTATTTCTGATATCAAACACGAGAGTGCGGTGTGCAAGCAGACCTTCTGTAAACACATATGCACCTCTTAGATTGGCATTTGGGCTAGGAAGTGTAAACTCAGCCGGGAAGGTCGCTGTTCTACCATCTTGGAACGTTTGAGTGACGTTAAAGCTTACGACCCATTGCCTTGAGTTTCTTGCAGTTTCTCTTACGCTTACTAAGTTTGCGCTAAGACCACCAAACCAGTTGTTAACAAGGTTAAACGTAAGTGTTTGACCAAATGCAGTAGCTGTAATCGTCATTTGATGCCAATCCGCATGTCTATCAACCATAATGACTGCAACAGCTGTCTCATGAACAATATTAATCGTAAAGTCTCTGATGTCTTCAACTACTACACCGTCAGCAACCATCGTGATATCTTCAAGCGGCAGTGCTGAAAGTTCACCGTCAAGGAAGAATCTAATAGCTACAAGTTCACGCCAATATTCTTGGAAGATTGTGTAAGTGAGATCCGGAATTGTTACTTCGAACGGCTCTGAAACAAGTGCGCCGGCTTGAGAAACTGCGTTGCCTGTTGCACCTGTGAATTCAAATAACCTGCCACCATCAACAGCGGTAATGATGGTTTCTTCCGGAACATTGTCTAGCTCAAAAACTCCTGTATGCCCTGCTATTCCACCTGAAACAGGAACATCAGTTACAAGATTTTGAGGTGCAAATCCTACAAGTGTTGGAGGTATGACAACAATATTTCCTGCTGCATTTTGACCACCAACAGTGACAACACCATGTTCAATTGCCATTTCATGCGCCCAGCTTAAAATGCGGCCTGTTATATTAACATGACCATTACCCGCATATTCAATACTGTCTTGAACTACTTCAGGACGAGTATCCGTAACAACAAATTTGCCAACGGAAAGCGGAATCGCTTGACCGGGAACTAACTGCATATCAACCACTGTCGGAGGCTGTATGTTAAAGTCGATAAACAATTCATAAACGCCTTCTTCAAGGTCGATAAACTGACCTGGATTAGCAGGATCAGCTACACGGCTTGTTACCGAGTGGCGTGATATAAAGAGCCCTGCGGAACCAAGACCGGTAGCATTTTGATTTTGGTTAATAGTACCAAATACAAACGCATCTGCTTCAAGCTCGCCCGTTTCTAGGTTTACACGCCTTGCGTACACATCAAGTCTTGTGTACCAGTTACCTGTAACGTCTGCGCCCGGAGCATCAATATTGAATAAGAACGAAGTACGGTTAGAGTTAGTGAGTGCTCCGATTGTATTGCTTGTTACAGCACGAGGATCATCTTGATCTGCATTTTCACGTACAAAACTTGCAAGAATCGGGCTGAGCATTCCTGAACCTTCGCGAAGTGTAACAGTGCCTTCAGCATTATAAGGAACGCCGTTAAACGGCATTGTAATGCGTCCGCCAGCTCCGTTAGTGAAGACTACATGACCATTATATAGGCCATGAGGTGCATCCGCCGGGAAGTCCATTACAAATGTAAACGTTTGTGTGCTGCCTTCAGTGTTAGAGCTTACTAGTCTAAGAGCAACATCCGGATGGAAAGCACCTACCGGTCTTTGGTTTACAGCCGGATCAGCAGTAATGAAGTTTACTTCATGCGTCCAAGGGGCTGAACCTGAATTATGGATAGTAACAGTTAATTCAGGGCTTGTTGTGCCGTAAACTGCACCGAAATTAAGAGCGGAATGTGTTACAGTAAGTGAAGATGACTGCCATCCGCCCGGCAAGCCGCCGCCTACAATTGCGCCGCCCGGTTGTCCTGCTAAATCAGGATCATGGTTCGGGTGGAAATGCCAATGCATAGGCACACGAGTTGTAGCAAAAGCTTGTTGAGTCACCGATTGTCTTGGGTTAACAAAACCTGCGCCCTCTTGGAATACGTTGTATGGAGTTCCTCTTTCTTCACTGCCCATTCTTATTGCCGTATTCATAATTCTTGCTCTGACTTCAGTTGGGTGTGCGTCAGGGAATGCTGACCAAACTAACGCCGCTATACCCGCTACAGTCGGACCGGACATAGAAGTACCCATTTGAAGTGCATATGCTGTGCTCCAGTCACGATGCGTGTGAGGATTATTGAACCACTCCGGGTCTCTTACAGGATTACCCGTTGCCCAGTTAATAGGATCGCCCGCTGCTGTAACAAAATCGCCTGCTTCGTCTCTAAGAGCACGAATCCAACGGTTTGTTGACTGTGCAGGCCATGTAGAGTGTACATGAGTTGCAGGACCAACAATATCAACGCCTACGTTATAAGTATGGCGAGTAGGTCCAACAGATGTAAAAGTAGCTAAATAGTTAGGTGCGAGGTTAGTTTGTGTTATAAAGTTACCTTCGCCGTCTCTTACCGAATGGTCAGTCAAATTGCCAAGGTTGATTGTCCCTGTAACGCCTGTAATGTTAGCTGTTGCTGTTGCGGCGTTAGTTGTTATAGGTATAGTGCCCGAACCATCAGGGCTGTCACTTATAACTGCTTGAGGAGGGAATCCCGCAGGGAACGGCAATGATGCACGACCATCGTTAGCCGGCATACTAAACGTAGGAATACTTCCTTGGATTAAATCAAATATACCTGCGCCGCCTGAATAAGAGAAGGTTGTTCCGGCAGGACGGTCATCAACTACGACAAAAGCACCTGCTCCATGTTGTGCCCAGAAGTTACGAGGGTTGTTCTGCCCGGGGCTTCCGGCGGCATTACGTGCTTGAATTATAACTCTGCCGCTGATATCGACACCAAGAGCATTTAATCTTGCAAAAGCAGCGTTACGTGCTGCATCGGTATCAGCAAGTGCGCCAACCCAAACAAATTCAGCGTTGCCCTGTTCATCCAAATGCAAACCATTACCTCTTCGCCATCTTGGCACTTGATTTGCCTGCATTTGCGTATGTGAAAGTATTGGTCTTGCGAATACTTCATCAAACAAAATACCTTCCATTTCAGCAGGAAAAGCTTCACGCCAGCCATTTGAATCAAGCGGCATCCAAGCCCAATCCCATGTCATGAGATCAACTCTTGTAGATACACCGTTTATGCGAGCATCTTCAAATATGTAAGGAGATACCCAACCGCCTGCACGACCACCGCCAACGGTAAGCACTAAACCGGCATCAGTAGGAACCATTAATGTGTAAAAATCAGGACCGTTGTTAGCCGCACCGGCAACTACTAAATAATAACCTGTAAGTGAAATTACGTTAGTGGCATATGTAGCTGCAAGCATAGACGATGGAGTCATATTACCCATTGAGAAATTAACGATGTTGCGGGTGTAATATTTGCTGCCATCAGGAGCGTGTCCGTCAGCCCACATACGCCCAAGAGCATTTACCATACCCCAAACACCGGTACCAAGACCACGGTATGCATAGAACGTAACACCGGGAGCCATAGCGATAATTGAGCCGCCTACATGTGTTCCATGGTTGTCGCCATCTCCCCAGCCGCCGTTCCAAAGAGTTTCTTGCGGAGTATTCATTGCGTGTGCGCTGCCGGGTGTTGCCGGTAAAATATTACCTGCCGCAGGCGGCACAACAGGGTTAATTACACCTGCGTTTCCGCCGCTGCCCGGTACACGGCTGCCAAGTGAACCATCAGCCATACGTTGGTTATCGTACCAGTAAGGATGAAAACGCGGATGCATGTAATCAAGACCGGAGTCTACAATAATAGCACGGATACCTTGACCTGTTATGCCCGAGCCCCAAATAGTCTCAAGCTCAAACAAATCAATAGATTCACGCATAAATCCACGACTCCAAGAATTGCTTCCGGGTGTCCATGTAGCAGGATCAGCAGGAGTTACGATGTTGGGAACATCTTCACATTCACACTCATCGATACAGTCGCATTCTTGTTCGCATTCACATTTGTCAACGCAATCGCATTTATTTTCGCATTCACATTCATCGATGCAATCACACTTATGTTCACATTCATTAATGCATTTGCATTCATCATCACAAATACACTCTTGATCGTATTCACATTTGCAATCATCGTCTTCTTCTATGTTACCCGGATTGCCGTTGTTACCCGGATTGCCTGAGTTACCGGAATTGTCATTGATAGGAAATAATTCTTCTAACTCAACCAAAAATTCAGTCAAATCTTCAAAAATACCGCCGCCATCATTAAGCTCATAAACTTCTGCGTTAGGAGTTACCATAAACACTTCAGGAAGAGCAGCAATAGCTTCTACCATACCCGCAGGTACTACCATAAGCACGCCGTTAAATAAAGTATGAGCAGTGTCAAGAATCATCGGCTGGCTTCTGGTTAATACAGGTACTGATGCTATTTGAGATTCAAAAAGATCATGAGCCGCTAAAGCTCTGTCTTCATAAGAATCGCCAACACCAAAAGGCGTAATAAGCATGTAAGGATGATTAGCTTCGCTCATCAAACGCAATACTTCAGTAGGCGGAGTATGGAATTGAACAATAATCTCAACAAATTCGTTTTGATTATTTGGTAAAGCATATTCACCTTCAAAACCAACAACACCAACAGATTCTCCAAGTGTATGAAGAACGAGCGATAAATCACCAAAATCTCCGGTTGCTGCGTTGCTGATTCTTTCTTGAACAGCTAATGCTGCAACAGGATCAAAGTACATTTCAACTTCTTCAAACCCATTTTCATAAGAAACGGTATCCGCAATTATAGAGAATGAAAATACATTCAGAACCATAATGAACGCTAAAAACGCAGCAAGATACCTTTTTCCCGCTTTTTTGTTTCTTTGCATAAAAATTTCCTCCCTAAACATAGATAATAACGCCTCGTTGTTAACACACAACGTGGTTAAGCGGTCTCTTTTGTTTACCCTAGGGCAGAACCTGTTCATACAGGTTCTCAGGAGTTGTGATTCTCCGTAGTTTTTTGAAAACGGCAAATTATATGCCTTATGCCTTGAATCTACCTCCTTTTGTGTGAATTTTATAGCTGTTCCGGTTAAAAACCGGAACAGCTATACGTATAAGCATAGCATCTTAATGCTTTAAACGACTGATTAGAATTAGAATATGTATATCAAAAATCGACAAACCAAAAGAAAAGAGTCGCCTTGTAAGTTATACTCCTTTGAGTTAGTCTAATTTTCAAAAATATGCGCTGTTTATTTATGGAATTATACTTCTTTTACTTACTATATGTCAAGTTTTTTATTTCAATATATTATCCCTTAAAGTAATATTTGTTTACCCTTGCAATACAATGTACAACACGGTACATTGTATTGCAAGGGTAATATTACTTTAAATCAAACCTGGGCTGTTTACGAGCATAAATCAAATACCAGGCAAAAACAACAACACCTCTGGCAAAAGCTCCAATTGTCATACCTATCCATACACCGTTAAGTCCAAGCTCTGTTCTTGAAAGCGCAAACGCAAGAGGAACTCTTAGCGCATTACATGTAATACTTGAAAGAGAAGGCGGGATAGTTTTGCCTGTTCCACGGAATGCTCCTGCGGCTATTGATTCAACGCTGCCTGTTATTTGGCACATTGCAAGTATTTTTAAATATTCAGCACCGATCCGAACAAGTTCAGGTTCTTGCAGGAATATGGAAAATAAAAATGTACCGCCGAAATATAATATACCTGTTACTAAAACGCCCCAAACGAACATTGTTGTAAATGATATTTTAAAACCTTTATGTATCCTTGACCATTTACCTGCGCCGTAGTTTTGGCCAACAAATGCTGTAACTGCCGTTCCAAACCCGCCGCCTATAAGCCAAGAAAGGGATTCTATCTGCCCGCCTACCCGCATAACAGCAACAGCGTCCGACCCGAAGCCTCCTGCAACTATTCTCGTAACCGACATTGATAAAATGGTAAAGAACATACTTTCGAGTGCGATAGGCAAGCACCATTTTACTATACTTAAAATCTTTTCTTTCTCCGGTTTTACAAAAAAACGGTATTCGCTAAACGGGCGACCTTTGCTTTTCTTAACAGCAACCAACATAATTATCAAAGCAACCCATTGCGCAATAGGCGTTGCAGTTGCCGCACCTATAATTCCCATATCAAACTGAAAAATCAAAATAGGGCTAAGGATCATATTTATAATAAACCCTATAGAGCTTGCTATAAACGGCAGCCTTGAATTTCCCGAACCATTAAATGTTCCGCCTATTGCCCAAGCAATAAACATAGCAGGCATTCCAAAGCCAACTATTGCTAAATATGCCGCTGCATCAGCGGCAACATGTGCCTCGGGAATAGAAAATACAGATATAAGCGCAGGGCTGAAAAAAATAGCAGTAAGACCACAAAACAGCCCAAGTGCCGCCGCAAGAAATATCGCATTTTGTGAAAATTTCTTTGCGCTTTCTTCATCACCCTTACCCATATTTTGTGAAACACCTATTTCCGCTCCCATACGCCCAATAATCATAAACGCCATTGAAAGCCATATAAACATACCGGCAGAACCTGAAGCAGCAACAGCATCTTCTCCGTTCGGAAGCCGACCTAACCAAAACATATCAGTTAAATTATAAGCCATGCCCAAAAGCTGCATACCCATTATAGGCATTGAGACAAGTAGAAGCTTATCAAGTATCCTTCCGTTTGTTAAATCATACTTTTTTGTCATTAAATATATCCTCTACTTTTTATGTTAGTAATTTTTAATCGCCAATTTAGCAAGTTCTTTAGCCGCCGCTGATTGTGCCATCAAAAGCGAAGCTGTTAAAAAGTTTTGCGCATCATCGCCATTAATGCCTTTTTCACCAAAATGTTCAGATTCTAAGTCGCCCATTATGCTCGGCAGGTCATTTTTCCAAACAACAACCGCCTCTTCATACATTTTAATAAATGCGCCGTAAGCTGCCTCAAAATCTTCATCATAAAAAAGTTTAAATACCGCCTTAATGTCCTCTAGCGAATATATATCCTTTAAAATATGTATAACCGTAAGCGCACATATATGCGGCTTACTGTAATATCTCTTGTTAACAAGCGGCGGCAGGATGCCTGATTTCATGTAATGCTGAACCATTGTTTTCGTAAAAATTATATTTTGCTTTTCAAAAAACGCTACAACTTGTGAAAGCGTCATCTCGCTTTTATAACTTGAGAACGCTTTAACAGGGTCTGTAAAGTTTAAATCATTTATCTTGGCGGCTAAGCTGCTTTTATTCATAATTTCTCACATCTTTCAAAAAGCTCGTCAAGATAAGGGAAATAATCTTTACCGATAAACTGCCCTGTATCTATCATTTGCAAAATCATATGTTTATCTGCCAAAATTGCATCGCAGGTTTCGCCTTCTTGAAATACAACATCATTTATGTCTACTTCCTGTTTAAACAGCCAAGCGTTGTAAATGTTATTTGAAACATCATCTTCAAGTTTAAATTCCCAAAGCATCTCACCGTTTTCGGGTTTTAAACTGATTCCTAGCTCTTCCCGAACCTCTTTAAGTGCTGTTTTAAGGCTATCGTCCCCCGAAACAGCAGCACCGCCTGTACATTCCCACATATTTGGATAGCTTTTATTCGGCGTTCGCTTTGATACAAGAAATTGCCCTTTACTGTTCACAATCCAAACATGAACAACAAGGTGATATTCACCTTTTCCGAGCGGGATGCCGCACCCACGCTTATACAAACGACCTGTTTTGTTTCCGTTTTCATCTAAAATATCCCATAATTCCATTTACATCTACACTCCCGTATGTCCAAACCTGCCTGAACCTCTTTCGGTATCATCAAGCGTATTTACTTCAATAAAATCCATTGTAACAACAGAGCTTATAACCATTTGAGCGATACGATCGCCTCTTTTTATTGTGTAATCCACCTTGCCTAAATTAATCAGAATAACACATATTTCGCCCCTATAATCCGAATCGATAGTGCCGGGGGTGTTAAGGACAGTAACTCCATGCTTAGCAGCAAGTCCGCTTCTCGGGCGGATTTGAACTTCATACCCTAAAGGAACACTAACACAAACGCCGGTTGGAATGATTTGAACTTCGCCGCATTTAATAATAGAATCTCCATCAACTTTAGCATAAAGATCAATCCCGGAAGCACCTTGGCTCATTCGCATTGGAAGCGGTAAATCTTTCGCATCATCTGTTTTTATTATTTTAAAAAAAGACCGATTGTTTTCCATCTATGAATTTCTCCTAAGTAAATTGATAACACAGGTTATTATACTTCTTTGTTTTAAAAATGACAAGACGGAGCGAATAAAAATCCAAAAAATGGCGCAAAATATTTGGATATTTAACTGTAATAGGAGACGATACCTTTGACCCTAATATCCCTGGCGATTGCACCTGCATTAATCTGTGCATTCTATATTTTCATACGTGACAAATATGAAAAAGAGCCGATAAAACTTCTTATTATAGGTTTGTTCTACGGTATAGTTATAACTATACCTATTATAAAGGCAGGTCAGTTTATTTTAGTGTTTATACCAACCGGCGGCGTTATTATGGATGCATTTTATAATTCGTTTTTTGTTGCTGCGCTTACTGAAGAATTTTTCAAATATGTTGTGCTTTTTTTCCTTGTGTTTTATAACCGAAATTTTAACGAAAGATTTGACGGTATTGTTTATGCTGTGTTTATATCCCTTGGTTTTGCGGGGCTTGAAAATATAATGTATGTATTAAACCCAGAACTGGGAGGATATGGAACGGCATTTGCCCGTGCGTTTGTTTCCGTCCCCGGACATGCACTTTTTGGTGTCGCTATGGGCTATTATTTTGCCCTTATAAAGTACGAACCGGAAAAGAAGGTGCTTTATGCGTTTATGGCATTTTTTGTCCCATGGTTAATACATGGTGTTTATAACTTTATTTTGCTTTCAGGAATAACTTATATGTATATTGTGTTTGTTCCTTTTTTAGCATATATGTGGATTAGCGGGTTTAGAAAAATGAAGACGCATATTTCCTTGTCGCCGTTTAAAACGGAATAATACTATTTCATAAAAAATTTATGTTGAAAAATTCATAAAAAAGGTTTATACTTTATTTACCCTTGCAACACAATGTACAACACGCCTGAAACTGCTAAAAATTCGCTTCTTCATCATTTTCGGTCTTGGTGTACAGCTAGTACAACCTGCAACCTCAAATTTCGAATAAACGAATTTTTAACGGCTTCAGGTCGGAGAGTTTTGAGTCGGAAATTTTTATTCCTGCCACGAAAAGAGACCGCAGCCTTACCAATGTAAGGCAAGGGCTCTTGACAAAGGCAGGAATAAAAATTTCCAACTCAAA
>WRBF01000020.1 GCA_009784685.1 Defluviitaleaceae bacterium
GCAAATAGAAGGTCCTATGTGGTCAGATGTTCATTTTGACCACGAGCTAAGAGAAGGCTTTATCCATTTCAGCTTGGCATCAATTGGTGAGAGCGTTTCCATCGTGCCTAATATATTTAGGCTATATGAAAACGGCAGCCTAGTTGATGTCTCTGGCGAAATAGCAAGAGTTACTTACTATTTGGGTGGAGTTGAATACGACACTATGCAAAATGGATCACTTGGGTTATTTTGCTCTTTTGATCTGTCTCAAGCTATTAACCTTGAAATAGTTGTTGAGCTTGCGGATGGGGTTTTGGTATCTTATTCTTTTGGGTATGAGATTGAGGTTGTTGTTGCTCGGGGCGGAGGTCTGGACGAACTAAGCTTAGACGAGCAGGGTTTAGATGAATTGATTGAAGATCAACCATAGTGCCATAATGTTTTAAAGCGATTGAAAAGAAACAGTCCGAAACCTGATGTAGGAGACTTCGGACTGTTTCTTTTTACATATATCACATAGATAGATAGAGACTGTTAACCCTATTTCTTAGCAGCACCAAGATAAGCTTTTGTTACATTCTCGTCATTTTTCAAATCCGAGCCTTTGCCTTGTAGGGCGATAGAACCTGTGTCAAGAACATACCCATAATCGGCTAGCCCCAGTGCCATTTTTGAATTTTGTTCTACAAGCAGAATGGGAGTTCCCTCTGCGTGCAGCTTACGTATTATAATTGAAATATCTTTGACTATAAGCGGGGCAATACCCATAGATGGTTCGTCCATAAGCAGCAGCTTCGGCTTTGCCATAAGTCCTCTGCCGATTGCGAGCATTTGCTGTTCTCCGCCTGACAGTGTTCCGCCCAGCTGTTTCTGGCGTTCGCCAAGGCGTGGAAAACGTTCAAAAACGCTGTTAATACGGCGTTTGCGTTCGGCATCATCTTTTAAGATAAACGAGCCTAGTTCAAGATTTTCTGTAACCGTTAAATCCTTGAAAATACGACGACCCTCCGGCAAGTGGATAATGCCTCGCCTAACTATTTCATGCGGTGGAAGCTTTGTAATGTCTTCTCCCAAAAACGTGATTTTACCGGCTGAGGCACGCATTAAGCCGGACACTGTTTTAAGCGTTGTGCTTTTTCCTGCCCCGTTACTGCCAAGAAGTGTCACTATTTGGTCTGAAGCAACCTCAAAGCTTATCCCTTTAAGAGCCGCTATTTTACCGTAATGTGCTTCTAAATTTTCAACTTTTAAAATTACTTCACCCATGGCGAACCCTCCTCGTCGTCGTCATCCCCGGTACCTAAGTACGCATCGATTACCAGAGGATTAGACTGTACTTCTGCAGGTGTTCCCTCGGCTATCTTTTTGCCAAAGTTGAGAACTGTTATTTTTTCAGATATCTCCATAACCAGGCTCATATCATGTTCAATTAAAAACACGGTAATCCCAAGTTCTTTACGGAAACGGCGAATTAATTCAATAAGCTTGCCCTTTTCTTCTGCGTTAAGACCGGCAGCCGGTTCGTCAAGCAATAAAAGATCAGGCTTTGCTGCGAGTGCCCTTGCCCATTCTGTCCTGCGTTGGTCGCCGTAACTTAGGTTTTTAGCAACCTTATCCTTTTTATCTAAAATTCCTATAAAGTCAAGACAGCGTTCAGCGTTTTCAAGTATTTCTCTTTCCTCTTTACGTGCCGACTTACTGCGGGTAAGTGCGCCATAAACGAATTGATTGCTTATACTGTGCGCCCCGCTCATAACGTTTTCAAGCACAGACATTTCTTTAAACAATCGCACATTTTGGAATGTCCTAAGGATTTTTTTATAGGTTATTTGATGCGGTTTTAAATCAATCATTGATTCTCCGCGATAAGTTATAGATCCGGATGTTGGTTTATAAAATCCGGTAAGACAGTTAAATGCCGAAGTTTTTCCTGCTCCGTTAGGACCTATTAATGCAGTTATAGTTCCTTCTTCAACTTCAAAATCTAATCCATCAACCGCAACTATTCCACCAAAACGCATAGTTAAACCTTTAACTTCCATTAAAGCCATGATATGTCACCTACCTTCTTCTGTCCGGCCACAAGCCTTGTGGTCGTCTAATCATTACAATAACGAGCAATAAACCGAAAAATAGCATTCTGGCGTCACCAACAAACGGCACATTTCTGAAAAATTCAGGGAACATTGAAATAAATGCCGCACCTAAAATTACGCCGGGAATTTTACCCATACCGCCTAAAACAACGGCAAGAAGTATATTCGCACTCATTAAAAATTGGAATGATTGAGGAGAGATAGCACCCATCCTTACAGTAAAGAAGCTGCCGGCAATACCACCCATGACCGAACCAACGATAAAAGCAAAAAGCTTAAATTTCGTTGTATTTATGCCCATGGCTTGTGCCGCATCTTCATCTTCCCTAATGTATTCCAGGGCACGCCCGAAACGGGAATTTTTAATTCTGTAAGAGACTATTATATAAATTACAACGAGTACCAAAAATACATAATACCAATGAGTTACACTTGTTAAATGTATACCAAAAAAGCTTGGTCTTCTTATCCCGCTAAGACCGGAAGCTGCGCCTGTTATTTGCAGGTTTCTTGCTGTTATTCTAACTATTTCGCCAAAGCCTAGCGTTACGATTGCCAGGTAGTCGCTTCTAAGCCTTAAAGTAGGCCCGCCTATAATTATTGCAGCTAAAATTGAAGTTACGACCGCTACGGGCAATGTAAGCCAGAAATCCCATCCAAACTGCCTTACCAGTACGGCAGTAGTGTACGCACCTATCGCAAACTTAGCCGCATACCCAAAGTGACAAAGACCGGTGTAACCAACTATAACGTTAAGTCCCATAGCAAGAAGAGCAAAGAACATCGCATTTTGCACAACGCTTATCCAATAGTTAGTTGTGGTAAACGGAAACAGGATCATCAGACCAAGAATTACTGCTAAAACTGTCCATTTAATTTTTTTGTTATCCATAAGGGTGTAGCATTTTTCTACAAGATCCCCAAAAAAGCCAAGCTTCTTAACGTCAACAGCATCGGCTGAGTTTAACTTTTCCATAAGCTACATCCTTTCTATAGTAGTTTTGCCCATAATACCGTTTGGTCTGAATAGGAGCATAATTATAAGTATACCGAATGCAAAAACATCGCTCCAGGCAGATCCTGTTATTTGAGTACCTGCTGCTTCTAAAACACCGAGCAGCAAGCCGCCGAGCATCGCGCCGGGTATTGAGCCAATCCCGCCGATCACAGCCGCAGTAAATGCTTTCATTCCTATCATGTAGCCCATGAAAAAGTGAACTTGCCCGTAATAGACAACTGCCATACCGCCTGCTATAGCCGCAAGAGCTGAACCTATCATAAACGTTAAGCCGATCACTTTGTTAACATTTATACCCATAAGACGGCAAGCATCTTTATCTTGAGATATTGCTCTCATGGCTTTTCCCCACATAGTTCTGCCAATGAACCATGTAAGACCTGCCATCAGAGCCGCCGTTATAATGAACATAAAGATTTGAACATGAGTAATCGTTATGTTCTCAGTAATAGGAAACCCTGCTGTGTTATCAATAGAGCTTTGGAAAAACATAAACTGACCGCCGGTTTGAACCATAACGGCATTGTGTACTATTAGCGACACACCGACCGCAGTTATCAAAAGTGAAAGCCGTGGTGCATCAAAAAGAGGCTTATATGCTACTCTTTGAATCGCAAAGCCTAGGGCGGCACAGAATATCATTGATGCAATAACCGCCAAAATAACCCCTAAAACGCCATCTGAGAAATACGAAAAAACACCGAAGGTTACAAATGAAATAAACGCACCTACCATGTAAATATCGCCATGAGCAAAGTTTATAAGTTTAATGATACCATAAACCATTGTAAAGCCAAGTGCCACAAGAGCGTAAAACGAACCCATTATAAGACCGTTTACAAGTTGTTGGAGAATAAGCTCGCCTGTTGTGAACAAATTACCTCACCACCTAATGTGAAATTTGATAGAGCTTGTTTAATATCTTGATTTTTGCAAATTCGGCTGCATTTTGCCAATAAAGCGTATATGAAAAAGTCATTGATGTGGGCTATAGGTTAGCATATCAATGTTCCCTTACAAAGGTATAGCGGAAAGTAAGCCAAAAAGATGCCGAAATAAAGACATTAAACAGACTCTTTGAAAGTATGGGCATGGCACAGGCATACATAATTATATATCCCGGTACATGCCTATAGTTTGCCCGCACTTTCAGTTTTTTTTAAAAATGTGTAAAGAAAACCCCGGGGCGGATGCAAAAAGCCTGCCCCGGGAAAAGAAAACAGTATCTTAGAAATCGAAAAGGTGGAACTCTCCGTCTCTGGTTTCAAGAACCAAGAAGTTTGAGTAATAAACTTCACGATTTGGTGCAAATACGATTCTTCCTATTATTGCTTGATAGTCTAGGTTATGAAGAGCTTGTTTCACAGCTTCAGGTTCAATGCTGCCTGCTGCTTCAATAGCCGCTACAAGAACATGTACAGTGTCAAATGCATGAGCAGCATATGATCCGGAACCGGTACCAAATCTTTCTTGGAAGTCTGCTTCAAAAATAGCACCGCGTGGTGAAATTTGAGCATTTGGGGTAGACAACGTAAGTACGCCGTTTCCTACATCACCTTTAGCGGTAATGAATTCAGTTGAAGATGAACCGTCAGCCGCAACTATATATCCATCAAAGCCGCCTTGGCGAAGTTGTCTTACCATATTGCCGCCGTCAGCAAAATATCCTGCCCAGAAAACAAGTTCAGCACCTGCATTTCTGATTGCTGTAACGATTGCAGAAGCATCAGGAACACCAATTTCCATAACTTGAGTCGTTACGATATTGATTCCTTCGCCCGGCATTTTTTGGTGAGAAATATCTGATAAGTTTTGAGTAAAGTCATCGCCTTGGTGGATAACTGCTACCTCAGTAACGCCAAGATGATGAATTAAGTCTATAAGCTTATCGACTTGGTGAGTAGCAGGGCTGTTTAGCATAAATGATTGCGAAAGCCCCATATCTGTAATTCTTGTTGAGTTTGATGCAGATATTACCATAATAAGGTCATTATCATGAAACTCTTGAAGTGCAGCTATAGTCGCTCCTGAGCAGAAGCCGCCTACAACGAAGTGAGCATCTGAAGATGAAATAAGAGTAGCCGCTTGTGCTGCCATCATAGGGTCACAACCATCATCTGCAGGAGCAAGAAGGTTGAGCTGTCTTCCTAAAACGCCGCCGCTTTCGTTAATTTGATCTACAGCTAACATGAATGCATTGTTCATATCAATACCATAAAACGCCTGTGCCCCGGACATAGGGAGAAGAACACCTAAGTTAATTGGACTGTCGCCGCCAGCATCGCCACCGGCATCGTTACCATCACATGCGCCTAATATTAAACCAATAGAGAGAACAGAAATAATAAATAATAAGTTTTTGATAATTTTTACCATTTGTTAAATTTCCTCCTTTGATAAATATAAATAGTAAGATAAAAAATCAGCTTTTAAAATACCCTTATTATGATTGCTGCCCTCCCAAAACAGCGTTAGAATCATATCATGCAATAATTAATATGGATATGATTTTATAACCAACGGTCAATAAGTTGTATTACGCCACATTATTGACCGCTGATCCTTACTTACTTAAAAAGATGGTAAATTAAAAGTCAAAAAGATGAAACTCGCCATCTCTGATTTCAAGAACCAGGAAGTTTGAATAACGAAGTTCACGGTCAGGTGTGAAAATTATTCTTCCTGTCATTGCTTGATAGTCTAAATTTTGAAGTGCATTACGTACTGCTGTAAATTCGGTAGTTCCTGCCGCTTCAATTGCCGCTGCAAGTACAAAAATCGTATCATAAGCCAATGGAGCAAACGCTCCCGGTTCGGTATTAAACCTTTCAACAAAAGCCGCTTCAAAGTCAGCACCGCCGGGTGCAAACTGAGCCGCTGGCGGAGAAAGTGCTAATACGCCTTCTCCTGCAGGACCTGCCGCATGGATAAGCTCAATGGAAGTTGCGCCGTCGGCAGTAACGATATAGCCATCAAACCCCCCTTGTCGAAGCTGTCTTATTATATTCCCGCCGTCAGCAAAATATCCTGCCCAAAAAACAAGCTCAGCACCTGCATTTCTGATTGCTGTAACGATTGCGGAAGCGTCAGGCACACCGATTTCCATAACTTGAGTTGTTGCTATGTTAATGTTTGCAGCAGGAAGCTTGTCGTTTGAAATATCGGATAAGTTTTGAGTAAAGTCGTCTCCTTGGTGAATAACTGCAACATCAGAAACTCCGAGGTGGTGAATTATATCAACAAGCTTATCAATTTGGTGAGTCCCTGGGCTGTTTAACATAAACGATTGATTAAGATCCATTTCAGTAATTCTTGTTGAATTTGATGCCGAAATTAGCATAATAAGGTTATTATCATAAAATTCTTGAAGTGCGGCAATAGTTGCACCGGAGCAGTAGCCCCCTACAACAAAATGGGCCTCGGATGATGAAATAAGAGTAGCAGCTTGAGCCGCCATCATTGGGTCACAGCCGTCATCAGATACCGGCAAAAGGAAAAATTGTCTGCCGAGGACTCCGCCAGCAGCATTAATTTGTTCCACAGCAAGGGTATGAGCATTATTCATATCAAAGCCAAAATAGGCCTGTGCGCCGGTAGTAGGAAGTAAAACGCCTAAGTTTATAGGTCCGTCAGCATCATCACTAACCACAGAATCCCTACATGCACTTAACATAAAAACAACCGAAAGAATAGATAAAAGCAATAATAATTTCTTAATAGTCTTTTTCATTATAAATCCCCCTTCATACAATAAAGTATACTAAAAAAACAACGATAAATTTTGAGATGTTATTTGTTAATATCCCTCCTTCCTTTTTTTAACAATATTTTCGTTCTCAGGTGCATCATCTTTGGCTTTATATTAAAATATAAAAGCCCGAACCCATTCTAAGCAGTTCCTTCTTCTTTCTTCGTGTTTAGTTCAAACCTGTTAGAAATGATTATACTGCTGCCTCTTCTGATAAAAATTTACGCTTTTTGGAGGTTTTGCTTGTTGGACAGTAGAGTATGTTTGCATTACAGAAATGAATATCATTTCTGTAATAATATGGGTACATTCTTAATAGATGTTGCTTTAATGTTGGCAATGATGCTTATGCTTTTACATGCCTGAACGATAAATGATTTTCCCAGTTTATCATAATTTTGTAGAAAATACAACATTTTTTTATGAGACTGCCGATTTTTTGTTCAATTTATGGTTATTTTTGGAATAAAAGAGAGATTTAAGAAATTTTAATTTTTTATACTCGTATCCTCTCAAAACAGTAGCAGAAAAACGCAGAATTTTTTTCGTTAGACTAGGAAAAAGGTTCTTAGGGTCTGTCGACAATAAATATTCTGTCGCCTTTTTGGTCGATGTTTTCGCCACTTGCACTCGACTTCTCCTTGCGTGCCTTTGGGCACGCTGCGTCGTCGTCTCACACAATTGGCGAAAAATCGTCTCAAAAATACTTCCAAAAATTTACTGTCGACAGACCCTAGCGTACCCGAAGGTACGGTAAGGTTCTTTTGATATGTACCGCCAAGAAGGGCGGCCGCCAAAGGCGGCTTTTGCGTAGCAAAAGTACTGAGACGAATAGCGGAGAAAAGACAAGTTTTTGTTACTGTTTTGAGGGGATACGAGTATAAAATCAAAAAAAGTAAAACAGCCTCAAAATCGGTACAATAAACGCAGATATTTTTTGTTATGGAGATACCTCCCAGGCGACAAATTCCGGCAACAAAGCATAACGAAAAATAACAAGTTTAGTGTGACGATTTTGAGGCTGTTTTTACTATTTAAGCCCTTAAAAAAAGTTTATTCATATCTTAACGCATCAATAGGATTGAGTTTTGCCGCTTTATTAGCCGGATAGTACCCAAAGAACATACCTATAATTGCTGAAAATGCAACGCTCAATGCTATTACTCCCCATGATACCACGAGTTCCATTTCTGTTTCCATTATCATGCTGAACACTGGCATAGCGGCAAGACCGATAAGAGTTCCAAGAGTTGCGCCTATAACACCGCCTATTGCCGCAATTATAGCCGATTCTGTTATAAATTGAAGCCGTATATGCCTATTTTTAGCGCCAAGAGCTTTTCGAATCCCTATCTCCTTTGTTCGCTCGGTAACAGAAACCAGCATAATGTTCATAATGCCTATCCCGCCGACCAGAAGTGATATCGCCGCGATTGCAGCAACTGCAATTGAAATAGCGTTAAGTGCCGCCATCGCTTCTTCAAGAATCGACTCCATATTTGTAGCATCAACGCCCCATGTGTTGTTGTATCTGTATACTTCAGCGAAGTAATCTATTATCGTATCTGTAAATTCAATTACATTTACTCCCCTTGCGGCAACTACAGTCATTGCTTGATGATTTCTATTTCTAACATCCTGCCTTGCTGTTGTAAACGGTATGTACATAGGTGTTCTAATTTCACGATCAGGTACAGCCGGACCGAATGAAAATCCAAACCCCATTGCCTCATGCCTGTATACGCCGATAATTGTGAAAATTTCGATTGAGTTTCTAAAGTAAACCGACACTTGTTCGCCTATAGGATCTCTGCCATCCGGGAACATATTGCTAACAAATCTGTCGGAAACAACCGCAACCGAGCGCATATCTTCTAAGTCGCTGTCAGATAAAAATCTTCCGCTTAACATAGTTACGTTGTTAGCAAGGATATAATCCGGATTAGTTCCCGTAACCGATATATTAGCGAATAAATCGCCGTTCCATGCTGCGCCTTGTTTGCCTTGATGTGTCAAAACAACTCCCGCAACTTCATCAGGGAAAGCTTCCCTAAACTCTTCAATTATAACATCACTTATAAGCTCGTAATCCTGCGGAGCGAAAAATGTACCTCTTCCTCCGGTCATAACGACCATTCCCATTCCGCCCGGCATCTGTACCATGTTGTTTCTGTTTATAGCGTTTTGTTCACGCACAGTAACGTTTATGTTACCTGTTCCAAACGCCGCAAATGCACTGTTTACCGTTTCGGTCATTGCATCGCCTATTGTCATAATTGCGATTACAGATGAAATCCCGATGATTATCCCGAGCATGGTTAATATTGAGCGCATTTTGTTTGATAAAAGTGCGGTGATAGCCAAAGAAATATTTTCAAATATCATAGGTTAGCCGCACCCCCGCCTGTTTTAATATCGCTTATAATTTCACCGTCACTAATTGTTATTACTCTATCAGTTAACTGTGCAAGCTGATTGTTATGTGTAATAAGAACTACTGTACGCTTTTCTTCACGATTAATTTTTGTAAAAATATCCATAATATGATTGCCGGTTTTAGTATCAAGCGCACCTGTTGGCTCATCTGCCAAAATAACAGACGGCTCGTTAACAAGAGCTCTTGCAATTGCAACACGCTGTTGTTGTCCGCCGGAAAGTTCATTTGGCATATGGTGCATTCTTTCGCCCATTTCGACTAGTTCAAGCATCTTAACAGCTCTATCATGCCTTGCTTTTTTGCCAACACCTCTATATAAAAGCGGCATTTCTACATTTGTTAACGCACTGGTTCTGGGTATTAAGTAAAAATTTTGGAACACGAATCCAATTTTTTGATTGCGTACATCAGAGAGCTTGCCGTCGTCCATATCTTCGATAGCAGTTCCATCAAGAAGATACTGCCCTTCCGTTGGGCGGTCAAGCGCACCTATAATGTTCATGAGTGTACTCTTTCCTGATCCGGACTGGCCAACTATTGCAACAAATTCGCCGTCTTGTATGTTGAGTCCAACTCCTTTTAAAACAGTGATTTCATTTTCGGTTCCTATAAAATATTTTTTGACGATATCAGACATGTTTATCATAGGCGCACCTCTAGTTTGAAATACGGACTGCTGTACCGCCGCCTTGACCGCCGCCCTGTATCATCATTTGACCACCGGCTCCTTGCGCCCCTTGGTGCATGTCGCCGCTGCTTGGCGGGATAAATGTTCGCGGGGATATTAGCCTGTCTTCATCAATAACCTGCCCGACTTCTACAAGGCTAGGGTTTGATATAACGACCATTCCTTCTGTAAGAGATTCGCCCATTACTTCCATAAACATATCTGTTCTCATGCCTGTTGTTACAGGCACTCGTCCGACTATTCCGTTTGATAAAACATATATAAAGCTGCCTTCGTCCGGTACATTAACAATCGCATCATAAAACACAGCGAACGCATCATCACGAGAATCAACGATAATGTTAGCCGAGGCGTTCATTCCTATTCTTACAAGACTGTCATCAACATCAAAAATCCGCACTCTAACTTCAAATTCAACACTTGTATCACCCGGTTGAGTAACTGCCCTTGGGGATATGTAAATTACTTCGCCGTTAAAAATCCTTGAACCTGCGGCATCAACAGTTACAATAGCCCTTTGACCTATGAAAATTCTTGATAAATTATGTTCTCTTACTCTCATTGTGACGTAAAGGTCTTTTGTGTCTTCGATAACGAACAAAATCCCGGTTGCGCTTCCGCCAACAACCGCAGTGCGATCTGTAATCACACCGTTTACGGGAGATGTTATAACACTGTCTTCAAGTTGCTGATGCAGCATTTCAAGCGAAATTATTTGATTTTCATGTGTTGTTAATGCGCTTGTTGTGCCGCTTCTAAACTGATCTAGAGTTCTTGCGGCGTTGTTATAATTAATTCTTGCAGCTTCAAGATCAAGTCGTGTTGCTTCAACTTGGCTAGTTTGAGAAGCCCTTGCCGCATTTAAGTCAATTGTTGCTGTGTCATATGCAGCTGATGTTGTGTTTACAGTGTTTTGTACAACTCTTAAAGCCTCTGCGGAAGTATCAAGATCTGATCTTGATATTGCTCCTGCTTCAAAGAGTCTTAAATTAGATTCATGGTCGCTTTCTCTGCGGCTTAATTCGTTTACTGCGTTTTCCCAAGCGACAAATGCGTTACTTGCCGCATTTTCCATAGTAAGGATTTGACTACTTGTTCCATTTTCAAGATCAGACCTTTGTGTATTATAAGCAAGGGTTTGTCTTTCAAGGGCGGATCTGGCATTTTCAAAAGCTGCCCTTGCGTTTAAATGGCTTGAATCAAGAGAACCATACGAAGATAGAAGGTTATTTTCCGCTTGCCTAATTTGATTTCTAAGTGTCGTATCATCAAGAACAGCAAGGGCGTCGCCGACAGAAACGCTGTCACCAACATTTGCAGCCAGCTGTTGAATTATCCCGGTTTGAGACGAAAATACGTTAGTAGTCTCCATGCTTCTTACCCCACCAGAAGCGGAGATCGAATCAACAAGAGGTCTTTGTGTAAGCGGCATTACGCTTATGCTGGGCAGTTCGCCTTCACCTTCGCTTCTTCCCCTTGTGGCTAAAATAAAAACAACGCCGATTATAACAACGGTGGCAATAATAAATAACATTTTCTTCTTGGTTTTTACCTTTTGCATTTTACTAACAAATCCTTTCGGGTAGTTTATTGGGCATTAAGAATTGAAATAATAATACTATGCAAACATCAACAGCTTATGTTATTTAAGTGAACATTAAGTGAAATTTAGAGAACAGCGGGCATAAGATGAAATGTTTAAGTTAGGGTGTGTTTGATAATTCCATTCCGTCATATTTTCGGCTTATTTTCCGCTATGCACTTTTGCGAAAAAGCCTTACATACCTTTGGGTATGTGCGGTTTTCCACAAAAGCACCTATCGAAAAAACGCTCAAAAATCTAACGAAAGCGAATTATCGAACACACCCTAGTAATGAAGAAAAATTACAAAAAAAGAAGACCTCGAGATTATTCTGGAAGACTCAGCTACAAACCTTATAACGCCAAAACCAAAACCCCGGCGGTTATCAAAATACCGCCGACAATAGTCTTGCCTGTAAACTGTTCCCCAAGTATTAAAAACGCAAGTATCATGGTTATTACAACACTTGATTTATCAACCGGTACAACCCTTGAAACTTCACCAAGCTGAAGTGCCCTAAAATAAGCAAGCCAAGAAAATCCTGTTGCAATTCCGGATAATATAAGGAAGATATATCCTCTCGTAGTAATTTCAGATATACCTCTATGTGCTCCCGTAACAAAAACAATACCCCATGCAAATACAAGAACTACAGCGGTTCTTATAGCAGTGGCAAGGTTTGAATTTACTCCTTCAAGCCCTATTTTAGCTAAAATTGAAGTAGCCGCCGCAAATATGGCAGAAAGAATCGCAAAAAACAGCCATCCACCCATAAAAACACCTCATATCATCAAAATTTAACCTTCTGTTAATATCCCGTTAGTCCAAAACGGTATTTCATCTCCCCTAAACCTAGGCCCGCGCCGGACAATTTCAACATCCAAAAATGCTCTGACTCTTGCCAGGCTTTCCCGTGTATTATTGGCTCGCATGTTAAAAACAGCCCTGTCTGGCGAAGGATAACCGTAAGCCTTTAAACCGAGCCTTCGGGCGATGTAAATTGCACGGTAAATGTGAAAGTTCTGAGTTGAAATAATAATTGATTCTACACGAAAAATAAGACTTGCTCGGTACATACTGTCGTATGTATTAAACCCGGCATGATCCATAAATATCTTTTCTCTGGGAACGCCCCGGTCAAGAAGCCAATTCCTCATGGCATTTACTTCATCGTAATATGTTTGACCATGATCCCCGCTTACAATAATAACTTCAGCCTTTCCTGCTTCAAAAAGTCGAAGGGCATATGTCAATCTGTCATAAAGAACGCCGGATACTCGCCCGTCAGGGTGAACAAACGCCCCAAGAACTAATATAGCATCAACTTCGGGTGCATCCTCAAGGCTGACAATAAACGGGGCGGCAAATCGTTTTATGTGAGATTGAATACCAAAGAATGTGACAATACCAATAATACCAAAAATTGTTAAGACAGCAAAAACAACCAAAATTTTAAACCGGAATTTGGCTCTACTATCCATCTTTTTCTCTTGCATATTTTTTCCCCCTACACAGAGCATGTTATATATATGTAGACATGTCTTGTAGTTTGATAAACACGACTTACTCAGCAGCGGCTAAAAGCCTATCTATTTCATTAATAGTTGCATCCAAAATAGTTTTTAAATTATCTAAAGCATCCATATCTATCTGATTATCTTTAAGCTTAATCTCAAGCATTGATGATTCTTCATATAGATTCATAAGCGATAAATTAGCAGCTATTCCTTTAATTGAATGAGAACTGAGAATTGATTGTTGAATGTCGCCTGTTGACATTTTTTCTTTTAAGATATCAATTTGATTGTCGTTTTTAAAGCTTTTAAGAAGAGTGTAATAAAGTTTTTTATTTCCTCCAAGCCTAGATAAAGCACTTTGTTCATCAACGTACATTGCTTACTCCCTCCCTGGAAGTTTGAAATCTGTTAAACTGGTAAAGCATATCATATTTTAGTCAATAATGCAAACAATATAAAGCTTTTTTTCCTGGAAATTTTAGAGCATGTGGACACAGATCGAAACATTCATCTTTTTGTAAGTTTTTGCCTTGATTGTCAGTTGTATATTGTATTGCAATGGTAGAATTTGTAAAAAACCTGAATGTCACGATCTGTGCCCATATGCTCTGGTAAAAAATAAAACTCCAAAAAAATATGATTATTTCCAAACTATTTATATTGACTTGTCCTGTCGAAAAAATTATAATATGTATTTAGTAGTTAATCAACATCCAAAATGGCATATTAAATTTGCTGCCCTCCTGATGTTTACTATACCATTTTGGAAGTTGATTAACTATAAATTAAGTATAACGAAGCTCGGAATCCTAAGAAACTGTACCTACTTATGTCTTATGTCAGTGAGCTTTAGATTTTGAATTTTGGTTAGGAGGAAGCAGTAATGAGAATCGAAAATCATCCTGTTTTGGATTTTGGAGAGAGAAAGGCCGTTAAGTTTACCTTTGATGGCAAAGAGCTTGGAGGCTATGAGAATGAGCCTATTGCTGCCGCTCTTCATGCTGCAGGTATGCGTGACATAAGCCATAGCCTTGTCAAACATCGTCCGAGAGGTCTTTATTGTGCTATTGGAAACTGTTCATCCTGTATGATGGTTGTAAATGGAGAGTCTAATGTACGTATATGTCTTGAGCCTTTAAAAGAAGGCATGACGGTTGAAACCCAAAAAGGCAGGGGGGAAATACTATGATAAACACAGAACTGTTAATTCTAGGCGGCGGCCCGGCAGGGCTTTGTGCTGCAATTGAAGCTTCAGAAGCAGGGGTTAAAGATATTATTGTTTTAGACCGTAACCAAGAGCTTGGCGGTCAGCTTGTAAAGCAGACTCACATGTTTTTTGGTTCTGAAAAACAATATGCCTCAACTCGCGGATTTGATATTGCTAAAATTTTGATAGACAAGCTTAAAGAAGATAAAAATGTTAAGCTTTGGACTGATTCAACTGCGCTTTCAATTTATGAAGACGGTGTTATAACTGCAGAACATGAAGGCAAATATGTAAAAATTAAGCCAAAAGCGACAGTTGTTGCAACAGGGGCAAGTGAAAAAACGCTTGCGTTTAGCAATAATGATCTTCCCGGTATATTTGGAGCCGGCGCTGTGCAAACTCTTATGAATCAGTACGGTGTTAAACCGGGCGATGATGTTGTTATGCTTGGTGCGGGTAATATAGGGCTTATTGTTACATATCAAATGCTTCAAGCAGGTGTTAACGTAAAAGCCATTATTGAAGGTGCGCCTACTATCGGCGGTTACCTTGTTCATGCTTCAAAGGTAAGAAGAATGGGCGTTCCGATTCTTACAAGCCATTCTGTTAAAGAAGCTCACGGTACCAATAATCTTGAAGCCGTAACGATATGGCAGCTTAATGAAAAATGGGAAGGTATCCCGGGAACTGAACAAAAAATAGAAGCAGATGTGCTTTGTATTTCTGTAGGACTTTCACCTCTTGGAGAGCTTCTATTCCAAGCGGGTTGTGAAATGGCATTTATCCCATCATTAAGCGGCTTTGTTCCAAAACGTGATGAAAATCTTGCGACAACAGTGCCGGGTATATTTGTAGCAGGAGACGTCTCCGGCGTTGAAGAAGCTTCAAGCGCAATGGTAGGCGGTCGTCTTGCGGGGCTTTCAGCAGCTCTTTATTTAGGTCATAAAGTGGCAGACAAAGATGCAAGGAAGGCTGATTATTTAGAACAACTTGATAGCTTGCGCCACGGAGACGTAGGTAAACGCATTAAAGACGGCATAGCCCAAGCGACTATATAAGAGGAGGAGCATATATGCTAAAGAAAACAGGAATACCGACACCGGAGGATATAAACGGTGCTTTCCCCTCCGAAGAGCGTTTAAATAAAGGAGGGGTTGCGGTTATCGAATGTTACGAACAGATACCGTGCAACCCATGTTATACAGGCTGTAAAATCGGAGCGATTAAACCTTTTGAAGATATAAGCGATCTTCCGACTATTAATCATGATGAATGTACCGGCTGTGCATTATGTATCGCAAAATGCCCGGGGCTTGCTATTATGGTGGTTGATGTAACATATTCAGATACAGAAGCTTTAGTTAAGATACCTTACGAGTTCAGCCCTCTGCCAAATGAAGGCGATGTTGTTAAAGGGCTTGACAGAAATGGTGATTATGTTCAAGATGTTAAGGTTGTTAAAGTTCTTAATCCTAAAGCATTTGACAAAACCCCGGTCGTTTCGATAGCAGTGCCTAAGGATAAAATTAGAATAATTAGAAATATTAAGATTGGCGGTGTGTAAAGTGAGCGGAGATTCTATCGTTTGTCGTTGTTCAGATTTAGATATAAATGAAATAAGAGGATATATCGACCAAGGATATACTACGGTTGAAGAAATAAAAAGACTTGCTCGTCTCGGTATGGGACCTTGCCAGGGTAGAAACTGTATACCGATTGTTATGCGTGAACTATCAATAGCTACCGGAAAGCCTATTTCCGAAATTGCGGCGGCTGTTTCTAGGCCTCCGGCAAAGGCTATTAAGCTTGGTGAAATAGTAAGAGCATTTGAAGAAGAAACCGGAGGTGCTAAATAATGGTTAAAACAGCTGATGCAGTAATTATTGGCGGCGGCATTTCCGGAGCAGCGATAGCCTACGAACTTCTTAAAAGAGGCATGAAAGATGTTGTGGTAATTGAAAAAGACTACATAGCGGCAGGCGCAACAGGTCGCTGCGGTGCAGGAATACGTCAACAGTGGGGAACAGAGATGAACTGTATTTTCTCAAAATACTCCTGTGAAGCTTTTGAACGTGCTGAGGAAGAACTTCAATATGAAGGTGATATTGAGTTCCATCAAGGCGGCTACTTAATGCTTATCTCTACCGAATCAGAGATGGAGCAGATGAAGAAAAATGTTAAGCTCCAAAACAGCTTAGGTATTGAATCTAAGTTGCTTAATCTTGAAGAATCAAAGGAAATCGTTCCGTTTCTTAACACGGAAGGGCTTCTGGGCTGTGCGTTCCATCAAAAAGACGGGCACTTGAATCCGTTCCATACAAACCAAGCTTATGCAAATGCGGCTAAACGCTTGGGCGGGCATATTTATCTTTACACAACCGTAACAGGAATAGATGTTGAAAATGGGAAAATTAAAGGTGTTCAAACAGATAAAGGATACATTTCGACTAAAATAGTTGTTAATGCCGCAGGCGGTTATTCAATGCAAATAGCTGATATGGCTGGTGTTAAACTTCCTTTGTATTCAGAGCGTCATCAAATACTTGTAACTGAACCTGTTGAACCTATTTTGGAACCTATGGTTATGAGTTTCTCTTTAAACCTATACTGCCAACAAGTTCCTCATGGGTCGTTCATTATGGGGCAAACCGGTAAAAACGAACCGCAAGACTTGCGCATAACATCAAGCTGGGATTTCCTTGACGACATGACAAGCACGATAACAAAGGTTCTTCCACCGCTTAAGAATCTTAGGCTTTTAAGGCAATGGGCAGGCCTTTACAATATGTCGCCTGATAAACAACCTATATACAGTGCGGTTAAAGAAGTTGAAGGATTTTACGTTGCAGCGGGTTATTCAGGACATGGGTTTATGTTCGGTCCGGCAACAGGTACTGTTATGGCAGAGCTTATACTTGGTCTTGAACCAACACTTCCCTGGAAACAACTTAATATCGAAAGATTTGAAAAAGGCGAGTTGATTATTGAACCATCTGTGGTATAGTAGTGCGTATAGATATATAGTTACCGAATAAATGCGGACTGAGTGGGTAGTCTAAGTAGTTGTTCACGCTGAACGGCTTACTGCCCACCTATTCGCTTGTTCTTTGCACTAGCAGGTTAGCGGATAGATATAATGTTGAATTTGTTGTTCTACTGTATTATATATTGTGACTATACTATAATAACTAACGGAGCAATAAAAAAAGGAGAACTAAAATGAAAACAAAGAAATTTAAAGTTTTGCACATACTGATGGCGTTTTTTACAGCTGCGTTTTGCCTTGCCTTGTTGTCAGGATGCTCAAATGAAGATGAGCAACAACCGTATGTGTCCAATTTCCAAATGACAGGTGAAGAGTTTGTTGAAATAATGGAGCAACATGGGGCATTTGTTACAGATATGTCTGTCATAAATGAATCGTTTGCTGGTATTTTCATTGCAACTGATTCTGATACTCACCCTATGGAAATGGATTTAAGCCGTGATTATTCTTATTTGATAATCTTTAACAGCTCAGATAACCAGGATGATATAGAGGAAGAATATCTTTATATCATGGAAATGCTTAGGCGTGAAGACAAACTGATGTCAGAACATAGTGAAGAGAATGGCATAATAAGATATGAATTTATTTCGGAAAGATTAGGTTATAACTTAATTGTTAGGGCTGGAAATGTACTTATCCAAGCTGATGGTCCTGAGGCATCAAGAAATTTAATTAACAGTCTTATTTCAGCTTTAGGGCTATAGATTGTGTGAGGTGTTTGTTATGAAAAAACCGGTACTTGTCATTATGGCGGCAGGGCTTGGCTCCAGATACGGCGGGCTTAAACAGATTGACCCTGTAGGTCCAAACGGTGAAATTATCATTGATTATTCCTTATACGATGCCGCAAGAGCCGGGTTTGAGCAGGTTATTTTCGTTATTAAAGAAGAAAATAAACAGCAATTTGAAGAAACCGTTGGTAAAAGGGCTTCTAAATTGCTTGATGTTAAATATGCGTTTCAGAGTCTTGATGATATCCCTAAAGGTTGCAAAATCCCTGAAAACCGCATAAAGCCTTGGGGAACTACTCATGCTGTTTTAAGCGCAAAAAACTTAATCGATGGTTCTTTTGCGGCTATTAACGCCGATGATTACTATGGAACGCACTCTTTTGTACTTTTGCACGAGTTTTTAGAAAGCCCGATAGGCAAGGACAACATGATGCCTTTCACTATGATCGGATATGAACTTGGCAATACTTTAACTGATTTTGGGTCGGTTGCAAGAGGTGTATGCTCGGTTGACGGCAACGGATTTTTAACAGAAATAAACGAGCGGACAAATATTTTGAAAGAGGGCAGTTCTGCATTTTATACAGACAATGAAGGCACGAAAAAAATGCTTGATATTAACTCAGCCGTTTCAATGAATATGTGGGGATTTACGAAGGATTTTATAAGCGAAGCTGAAAAAGGTTTTAAGCAGTTTTTTGATAAAGCCCTTCCACAAAATCCGGAAAAGGCGGAGTATTATCTGCCATTAGTCGTAAATGATTTAATTAATTCCGGGGATGCAAGTGTTAAAGTCTTAAAGACGGAAGATAAATGGTACGGGGTCACATATAAAGAAGATAAACCTTCAGTTTCGGCTTCGCTTAAAAAGCTTCATGATATAGGGGTTTATCCGGATTTAATTAATTAGAATCAACGGTCAATAATGTGTTGTGTGGATTGAGGAATAACCAGACACAAAGACTACAACAGCTTATTGACCGCTGGTTTTTAGATCTGCCCGATAACCTGATTTCGTCAGGTTTTGGGGTTGTTTTATAGTAGGCAGGTATATTGATCACACATACCCTAAAGCACCTCGAACGGAAACTTCTCCACTTGATACAATCATTGTTGCATCGTTATCAAGCTTGATAACAAGCCCGCCTGTTGCAGCGATATCAACAGCACGGCAACTTATAACATTTCTACTGACTGTAATAATAACATCTTTATTAAGTGTCATGCATTTTTGTCGATATTCTTCAGCGAACGGTCTAAAGCCTTCGTATCCGGTGTCTTTTTTGCATCTTTCATAAAGATAATCCATTTCATGAAAAAGCTGTGTTGCAATTTTTGACACTGAATAATTTTCCCCCGTTTCAAGAAAAAGCGAAGTTGCTTTATTTGATAGTTCTGCGGGGAATTCGTTGTTATTAACATTTATCCCTACCCCGACAATGAAATAATTAATTCCGTCAGGGCTTCTACAGCCCTCAACCAAAATTCCGCATACCTTTTTGCCGCTTATTAATACATCATTGGGCCATTTTAAGGAAGCCGAGCCGCTTTCGATTGTTTTTTCAACAGCGTTTAAAGCTGCCAATCCAAATAATAGTGTCGCCCAAATAGCAGTTGTTGGCAGTTCAATTATAACGCTTGTATAAAGCCCGGCATCCGGTTCCGCAATCCAGCTTCTTCCCATACGCCCTTTTCCCGCAGTTTGGTTGTTGGCTATAACAGCATCCCCGTTTTTTGCTGTTCCGCCTAAGACCATTTTTTTTGCATGGTCATTTGTTGAAGTTAATTCCGTGAAATATAAAATATTTTTCCCTATAAGCATAATAATTCACCCAGAGTAATTATAGTATATTAACAGTCATAAATCAAATTTTTTTCTAAATTTTTGGAATAACTCCAAAAAATACCCTAATTCGATTTTTATTTTTTGTCAATTGAAGGGAATTGAAACGAAAAATTGGAAGATTTATTTAATTTTCGACGCAATTACTATAAATATTTAACATAAATCTGACGATATAGTATTAAAGCGGGTTTTATGCTGATAATACGTTAAAGCAGAAAAACAATAAATTACGTAACTGTGAAAAATTAATTTTCGGAGGTTCAAATATGAGAATAAATACAAATATTCCGGCACTTAACGCTTATACAGCTCTTACGAGAATTCAGTCTCGGATTTCTGTTTCTTCAAGAAGACTTTCTACCGGTCTTCGAATAAATACTGCTGCTGATGATGCGGCAGGCAGGGCAATTTCTAACAAACTTCGACTTCAAATAAGAGGGCTTGAATCTGCAAGCCAAAATTCTAGCAATGCTGTTTCAGCTATTCAAACTGCTGAAGGGGCATTAAATGAAATTCATGCAATGCTTCAAAGAATAAACGAACTTACGGTTTATGCGGCAAACGGTACGAACACTCCTGAAGATGTTCAAAAAATTCAACTTGAAATAAATCAATTAAAAGAAGAAATAAATTCAACTGCAAGAACAACTGACTTTAATAGAATAAGTCTTTTAAATGGTGCAGCAGATCGTATTATTAATTCTTCAACTGCTAATATTTTACGTATTTCAGATAATCTTGCTAATTCAACATTTAACTTTGACTTGATTGCGCCTGCAACTAACTCTGCTCTTGCATCAACGACAACTTTTATCGGCGGCACTTTCCCCCATGATTCAGCATTAACGATAAATGGAATTTTTATAAGCATTAATGCCGGTGAAACAGTGGACAGTGCATTTGCAAAGTTACGTGAAGCTGCTGAATTTGCTCAGCTTGATATAACAATGTCTACAGATCCGAACGGGGTTTTTGAAAGTCTTACATCAAGAATATCCGGATCCGAATATCCTATAGTAGTTAACAGCAGTGATGCTGCTCTTCTTGATTGGCTTGGTTTTGATACATCTGCCGGTGTTGTAACCGCAAATGGTATAATGACTATTATGGATATAGGGGATGATGTTGAGATAGCTATTCATACTACAACTTTCCCGGTGTCGAACAGTCAATCGCCGCTTTCTGCTAACGCTACTGTTACATCATCGGGTAACAGGGTAACAATCAGAGATACCGCAGGGCGGCTTATTGTAGCAGATATAAGACCGGACTTACTTCCGGGTAATGATTTTGAACTTATGACACTTAGAGAAGGTGCGCTTTTTGTCCAAATAGGTGCTAACCAAGGGGATGAAATGCAAGTAAGAATCCCAAGAATAAACACATCAACAATCGGTATCGACAGGTTAAATGTAGGCACTCCGGATTTGGCGCAATTAGCTCTTAATCAAATCCAATATGCAATCAATGTGGTTTCACAAGCCCGTGCGCACCTTGGAGCATATCAAAACAGAATAGAATTTACGATTTCAAACGTTGATAACAATAAAGACAACACAGTGTTTGCCCTTTCAAGAATTGTAGATACAGACATGGCGTTTGAAATGATTGAATATTCAAAAAATAACGTTCTTCTTCAAGCGGGACTTGCTGTAATAGCACAGGCAAATCAAAGACCGCAATCTATATTGCAGCTTATTCAATAGTTCGTGTATTATTTAGGGCATTTCTTAGACAGTTTTTGGAGTGATTTAATTTGACAAGCTTTAGTACATCAAATATCAACATAAATAGACTTTTTGCCGGTGTATCAAACAACGGCAGGAATAACCCTGTAGGCTTTGTTGCAGGTGATGTTATATCTGCCAGAGTAGCCGAAAAAAGAAATGGTGAAGCAACCCTTGTTATGCAAAATGGGTTTTCGTTTCAAGTTAATTCCGATAAAATAATAGGCGAACAAGGCGACGAGCTTACGTTTAGCGTTGAAAAGTTTGACAGAGATGGCGTAGTGCTAAGACAGCTTGGTATTTTTACGAGCGGAAATCAAATAGAGGCAGCTGTTACTGAACAAACCGTAAAAGAATTATTTGAACAAGCAGGATTCACCAGAGAAATAGATATATTCGACAGTGACTTTTTAGAAGAACAGGCGAAGTCTGCTGAAGTTTTAGCAAGAGTTAGGCGTCAAATAAGCTTTTCATCTGCTAATATTTCTCCAAATGTTATAGGTACTCTTATTGCATCAGGTATTTCACTTCAAAAAATAAATATTGAAATGCTGACGGAAACCATTAGAGAAGTTAAAGCTATCGAAGAGCTTGAAAGAGGGCATGATTTGGTTTCTGAACAAAAATTTTCAGCAATAAGCGGGCTTAGCGGCTCTGCTGTTATGAGGTTATTGAAAGAAAATATGCCGCTTACAGTTGATAATATATATGTAGCGAAACATTCAGCCGCCGAACTTAAAAACAATAATTTAATATCTGCGGAAGCATGGGAACAGCTTGAAGCGGAAGTTTCTAAGCTTTTTGAAAAAGAGCACATTGTAATATCGAAAGAAATAGACAGTCTTTGGAAGATGATGGTTGAGAGTGATGTTCCGATAACGAAGGAGAATATACAAAAAGCATTGTTTTTGCTCAATATTAATGATGCTGATTTGCTTGATATAAAGGCAAAGTCCGATACGGATTTATTTAAGCTTTTTTCGTCTTTTGATCCAAATTCCGCAACCGATAAATCTGATATTAAAGATAATGCGAAAGAACTTGTTGAACTGCTTAAAAGCGTGACTGATAAACATGTCGATTTGGTTGTTGAGACTGGTTTAGGATTAAATTTTGCAAACTTAAAGGCACTTTTTAGCGGAACTGAATTTTCTTCGCACGCACATAAACTACACGAAACGGAACAGGTTGATTCTATTACCGCAAGACGTCAATTAGCGGAATTGCAGCTTAGTATGACGGAAGATGCAGCAAGAAGGCTTTATGGTAAAGGTCTTGACATAGATACTTTGCCCCTTCGTCGTGTAATAGAAGAACTTAAAACTCTTGAAACTGAAAGATATTCAGCACTTTTACGTGCTGCAGGTGCTCCGGATACTGCTAAAAACATATCTCAAATGGATAATCTTTATTCTATGATGAAAGAAAGCCGTCCGTTTACAAATAATGTGTTTTCTGTCGCAGTGGCTGACAATGTTGACTTTGATATATCGTCGATACATGAAGCCGTTACAACTGCTCGCAGTGCCCGCATTTTAAGTGACTTAGAAGCCTTCCAAACAGTTCCTGATCCAAAATATAAAGACTCGTTTTCAAAAGTTCGGTCACAGCTTGAACCGTTTGTTGAAAACCTTGGAATTGATACAGGGGAACAAAATATTAAAGCTGCCGCAATACTTTCTAAAAACGAGATGGACGTAACTATAGATAATATAATTGCGATCAAAGAAATAGATGCAAAACTTACGTATGCATACGACAGGCTTCACCCAAGCATTGCCGCAAGTATGATAAAAGACGGGCATAACCCGGCTAAGATGCATATAGATGATGTTGTTGCATATATTGATAACTTTAATGGTGAATATGGTCAAGACCTTACCGAAAGAATACCGGATTATATTGCCAAAATGGATAAAGATAAAACCCTTACGAGCGACGAACGTGATGCCATGATTGCCGTTTATCGTATGCTTAATAATATCCAAAAAAATGGTGCTGCTGCAATTGGTGTTGCTGTTAAAAATGAAATAGATATGACTTTAGGTAACATGCTTGAAGCTTCAAAATTTTTCAAAAGCACTTATGGTAAGATAGATAGTTCGGAATACCCAGACCGCTTAGACCATATAGTAGATGACGATTTTGCCGGGCTTGATGTCAGTTTCGACAATGCAGGGAGTATTTACGGTGCTTTTGCTAAAACTGAATTTTCAAAAGTTGAGGATTATCACAACATGATAACTAAGCAATTTGCTGATAATCTTGACCCTGCGGCACTTAAAGAGCTTCTTGCCGTTAAAAATGCAATGGACATGCCTTTTGATGAGCTTAACGCTCTTCTAGCGGATATTAAATCAGCGGTTTCGGATGCCGCAAAGCTTGATGAAATCATGCGCCAAGCAAGCGAAAATCTAAATGTAACATCTGATTCGGTTAAGTATATGGTGGCTAATAACATACCGCTGACTTTGGCTAATATGGGTATAATCCAGAATATTCTTAAAAATCCTAACTATATTGCCGATCAGCTTGACGAGCTTATAGACCTTATGGACAGTGAGGTTGGCGAAATTATTGAAAGCAGCCTGCCGGATTCTTCTCTTGATGCTGTTGCAAACGGAGAAGCGGAAGTTTTGAAAAACATATCAAGTTCACTCAGCAGAGCTTGGGATGAAAGCGATGACCATGAAGTTTTGAAGAAAATCAATATAGCGCAAAGCACTATAAGTCTTCAAGGTCTCATGCCTAAAATAAATGAGCTTAATTTTAAGCTTCCGATAAACTTCGGTGGAAAAATAACAGGTCTCAATATGTACATTCTTAACGGAAATACAGATTTCAGCGGTGATACATCCATTTTGATATCTTTGAAGACGGATAATCTTGGAGATGTCGGGATTAGCGTTGCAATCGAAGGCGACAGCATTAAAGCCGCAGTAATTGGTGAAAATGAAAGAGTCATAAACTTTTTAATGCAGGAAAAAGAAGCTTTGGAAATATTGCTTAAAGATGCAGGATTTACGCTTGACGAGCTAAAGTTCAAGCTAAAGGGACAAAGGGAAACCTTTCAAGAGTCAGTTGGGCAAGATATCAAAGGCTTTATAAGCGAAAGCTCAAAATATGAAACAATTATTTAGGACTGATTAATTATGGAAAAAAACACAGTTGGCAAACTGCCAAAAAATATTGTGAACTTGATGTCAGGCATAGTTAAATATGTTGAGACCGCCGATGAAAAAGCAGACCATGGCGTAAAAGCGATAAAAGGAGCATCACAAAATGCTAATCAAAAAGGAAGAGTATGAAACAAGAGTAGCAACAGCAACTCCCCTCGGTTTGGTTATAATAAATTACGAGCTGCTTCTTGACTATATTGATGCTTCAATCAGCAGCGTTGAAACAGATGAGTTTGATTCCTGCGTTGAAAATGCGATAAATTCAAATGGGCTTTTGATGGATTCACTCGATTTAAGTTATGAAATCGGTAGAGAACTCATGTCGATATATATATATGTGAGTAAAATTCTTGTCGATGCCAGGCGCATTAAAGATATTGAGTTGCTTAAAGAGGCAAAAGAACTTGTTTCTATTCTTTTTGAAAGTTGGCAAGAAATTGCAAAAAGTGATGATGGTACTCCTATTTTAAGCAATTCAAAAGTTTATGAGGGTCTAACTTATAAAGACGGTAAGCTTACAGAAATGATTGTTGAGTCTGACCAAAACGACTTCAAAGCTTAATTAATGTGATATTTTTGAAACATTATCCAACAAACAAAAGCCTGGCACTGACTGGGCTTTTTTCTTGTTTTTACGAGGGTTATAAATTGAATTAATGTTGATAATATAGTTAAGCTAACTCAAAATTCATTTAACTATAAAGCTTTAAATAATGTGATGCAAAAATACAGAAAGGAGATGTAATATTATGGAAAACTTCACGAATAATGCCCCTATAGGTCTTGGCGGAGCGATTATTCAAACTCCCGGGGCTATCGGTTACTATGATGTACAATCACCCGAGCGGCAGTTTGAGCTTTTGGAAGGTGCAAGTAGTCTAAAGTCTCATAAAGAGGTGTTGGAATATGTTCGGTCTTGGGTGGACTAGAAGCAAAACCACAAAGCACAAATTATAAATCACAAATAAAGTCGGAAACCTTTCTGCAATTTCTTATTTGTGCTTTGTAATTTGTGCTTTGTGATTTATTATCTCACCGGCATTATCTCAAGCCAATACCCATCCGGGTCTGATATAAAATATATGCCCATATCTTTATTCTCGTAACATATACAGCCCATTTCTTTATGCAAGTCATAAGCGGCATTAAAATCCTCCACAGTAAATGCTATATGCCATTCATTATCGCCCAGATTATAAGATCCTTCTTTGTCTCTAAGCCATGTAAGCTCAAGCTTATGCGCTGATGAACCATCAGAAAGATAGGCAAGCTCAAAGCTTCCGTCGTCAGGTTTATAGCTTCGTGCGACTTCTAAGCCAAGAGCTTTTTTATAAAATTCTAAAGATTTTGACAAGTCCTTAACGTTAATATTTGTATGAGCTATCGTAAACTTCATGTAAAGCACCTCTTTTTGTGCCAAAAGCGGCATGTTTTTAGGGTGTGTTCGATAATTCGCTTTCGTTAGATTTTTGAGCGTTTTTTCGATAGGTGCTTTTGCGGAAAACCGCACATACCCAAAGGTACGTAAGGCTTTTCCGCAAAAGTGCATAGCGGAA
>WRBF01000021.1 GCA_009784685.1 Defluviitaleaceae bacterium
GAGTCGGAAATTTTTATTCCTGCCACGAAAAGAGGCCGCAGCCTTACCAATGTAAGGCAAGGGCTGTCAGTACTTTTGTCTACGACAAAAGCGGCTGCGCCGCCGGGCTTCTTCCCGGTACGCCTTGACAAAGGCAGGGATAAAAATTTCCAACTCAAAACCGTGTTGTACATTGTATTGCAAGGGTAGTAGCACTTTGTTATACAAAAAAGGTGTGGTTGATAATCCGGTTTGCTAGACTATCAACCACACCTTTTGTTTTCTACTTTTTTTATATCAGCACACTAAGCAAAATTTGAACCAGTCCTGCTGTGATAATAATAGAAATACCAACCAGTATCATATCCATCGCTATATTTTGCCTTCGCTGACGTGCTTTAAAGCTGCGCTCTGCAAAAGTAGAATGATCCATTAGTTTATCTCCCCTTGATAACATAGAAGAGGGGAAAAACATATAAAACACGCCTGATACAATTGCCGCAACGCCTATTGAGAAATTTGAATCAAATATATAGCGCAAGGTAAAAAAACCATGCGCTATTAGACCATAAATAAAACTTAATACTGTCACTATGCCAATAAATATCAGCGATACGAGAAATAGTTTTAGATATTTTTTCATACCTATTAATTGCTTCCCCTTACAATGCGAATCAAGGGTTGAACAAAACCCCTGTCATTGCGGGTTTAGCCCGCAATCTCATCAATTCAATGTGCTTACAAGATTGCGGGTCAAGTCCACAATGACAAAAGTTTATTTTTTAACTCTTGATTGGCATTTACAGTAAATTACTATTTTAGACGTGGGTCAAGAACATCTCTTAAACCATCACCCAACATATTTAAGCCAAAAACAACTAAAGCAATTGCCATGCCCGGGAATACTGTACTTTGCGGGTAGTCACGTATAAAACGCCTTCCTTCAGATAACATAGATCCCCATTCTGGCATAGGCGGCTCAATCCCTAAGCCTATAAAGCTCAATGCCGCCGCAGATAAAATAGCCGTTGCCATACCCATTGTTGCACGAACAATAATCGGAGCCATACAGTTAGGAAGAATATGCTTCGTCATAATACGCACATCACTAGCACCTATTGACCTAGCCGCTTCAATAAATTCCTGCTCACGAACAGATAATACTGAAGATCTCACTTGGCGGGCAAAAAGTGGTATAGATCCGATACCAACGGCAATCATTACATTAATAAGCCCCGCCCCCAAAGCCGCAGCGATTGATATCGCAAGCAATATGTTAGGAATAGCAAGCATTATGTCTGTAAAGCGCATAATAACACTGTCAGTAACTCCGCCATAATAACCGGCAATAGTACCAAAAGAAACGCCAATAACCATTGAAATACCAACAACGACAAAGCCTACTAGCAATGAAATACGTGAGCCGTGAACAACTCTATCAAAAATATCACGTCCGAAATTATCAGTCCCGAAGGGATGTTCCCAACTTGGAGACGCATTACGATTTCCTAGATCTTGAAATTCATACGCCGGAACGATCCCTAAATGCGGGTCATAAACAGCAGGCGAAATGATGTCAGCAAAAATTGCCGTAAGGATCAATATTAGAACAATTAACAGCCCCGCTAAAGCAATAGGGTTTTTTCTAAAACGCCTCCAGGCATCAAACCATTGACTACGAGGTTTGTGCGTTTTTTCTTTGCGGTTTTCAACCGCATTATTCATATTTATCACAGTCTACTCACCTCTTTATTTATATTGTGATTTAATACGCGGATCAATGTAAGCATACAAAACATCAACAAAAAGATTTACAAAGCTAAATGTAATTGCTAAAAACAAAACCCCGCCCTGGATAATTGGGAAGTCTCTACGGGTGATAGATTCTACCATAAAGCGACCTATACCCGGCAATGCATAAATAGATTCCGTTAAAACAGCACCGCCTAAAAGAAACCCAAAGTCAAGACCAACCGCCGTTACAACCGGAATCATAGCATTACGAAGAGCATGTTTCCAAATTATAATAGACTCTTTCTGACCTTTAGCACGTGCAGTACGGATGTAATCTTGCCGTACAACCTCAAGCATACTGGAACGAGTAATACGCATTACTAATGCAGCACTGCCTGTCCCAAGCGTAATAACAGGTAAAATCCAGGCAGCAGGTGTGTCAAGCCCAGAAGGCGGCAGCCAACCCAGGTTTAGAGAAAACAGAAGAATTAGCATAAGACCTAGCCAGAAGTTCGGTATTGATACCCCTAGCAGACCAATTGCGGTGGCCGCATTATCAAAAATTGAATATTGCTTAGTGGCAGATATAATTCCAAGAGGAATTCCGATAATTACTGATAATATGGTTCCATAAAATGCCAACATCAAAGTCGTTGGGAAGCGATCTAAAATTTCATCAATAACCCCTCTGCGGGTTACAAATGAATTACCTAAATCACCTTGCACCATATTTATTACGTAATTAAAATAACGTACCAAAAAGGGATCGTTTAAGCCCATTTCTTCCCTTAGCGCCTCAACAGCTTCCGCCGGCGCCGCTTCGCCTAATGTTAAAACCGCAGGATCACCCGGGGTTATATAAGTCATAAAGAAAATAACGAAAGTAACACCTAAAATAATCGGTATCATCATCAAAAGCCGTTTTAAAATGTATTTATGCAAAATATCACCGCCTATAACTTGCTTTTAGCTTTTAATAAAACATGTTGGCATGAGTTGTAATCAACCCATGCCGACATGTTTAAAATAAGTCATAACTGATATAGCTAGCCTAACGGCTTGCTTAAGTTCATTAAATTACTAAGCTCATCATACCTATCTGAAATATACACTCCAGAAAGAAAGTACGCCGGCACCGTCAATGTTAAGACCACCAATATTGTTTTGTGCAGCGTGTAATTCAACTGCTTGCCACAATGGAATAAGAGGCATTTCTTCCATTATTATTTCTTGAGCTTCACGATAAGCTTCCATACGTACATTGTGGTCAGTGTTTATTCTACCTAAGTTAATTAAATAGTCAACACGTGAGTTGTGATAGAAGAAACGGTTACCCGCCGCTCCGAAGTTATTGCTGTGGAAAAGAGGATATAGACCATAGTCAGCTTCACCAGTTGACGTAGTCCAACCCATTAACGCCATATCGTGTTCACCGGCAGCAGTACCCGGAAGCAATACGCCCCACTCATAGATATTAATAGTAGTTTCAATATTTAATGCTCTAAGTTGTGCTTGGATCATAGTAGCTGCGTCAGCACGCATTGCATTACCTTCGTTTAACCAAACGTTAGTTGAGAAACCATCAGCATAACCGGCTTCAGCCATTAATTCACGTGCTCTTTCAATATTAACAGGGTGAATAGGGAATTCAATAGCACCGCCAACAGTTGTAGGCAAAGGACCTCTTGCGATTGAACCAAGACCCGCCCAAGCTACATCAACAATTTGTTCGATATTGATAGCATAAGCGATAGCTTGACGAACTCTGATATCGTTGAAAGGAGCATTTTCAACATTAAAACCTAACCAAGTGTTAACAGCAAAGTTAGGGATTTCATACATAGTAAGATCAGCGTGATCTCTAATACGTTGAACTTCAGTAGCAGCAACGTCAACGAGAACATGTGCATTACCTGTTTCAAGCTCGATAGTACGAACGCCTGCTTCAGGAACGATACGGAAAGTTAAATGCTCAATTGCAGGTAATTGACCTTCAGCTAAACCTGGGATAACGCTGTTGAAGTCATCAAATCTAACAAGTTCAAATCTATCACCCGCTACATGATTGTAAAAACGGAATGGACCGGTACCAACCGGATTTTGTCCATGCTCATCATCACCAATACGCTCTACTTCTTCACGGTTAACAATACTTGTAGCTGTATGAGCCAAATGCGCTAACATAGGAGCAAATGGTTCTACTGTGGTTAACCGAACGGTATGATCGTCTAAAGCAACGGCTTCATGAATGAAGTTAGTGATAGCAGAAACATGAGGCGAGCTGCCTGCACGATTCAAGCTGAAAACTACGTCATCAGCAGTCATAATGTTGCCGTTATGGAAACGCACGCCTTCTCTAAGAGTGAAAACAGCTGTTTGTGCATCTTCAAAGTACCACTCAGTAGCAAGACCCGGAACAAAGTCCATGTTTTCATCTTGATATACCAAAGTTTGATATATCAACGCAATCGCACGTGCTGCCGGGATTTCACTTTGCAAAACAGGATCAAAGTTAGTAGGCATCATCGGTTGAACAACAACTAAATGAGTTTCACCAGAATCGCCCCCTGTTGTTGCTTGACCGCCTTGCTCTTGCTGCCCTTGACCGCCGCCGCCTTGTTCCGTAGTAACAGTACCTCCACCTTGGTTTCCGCACCCAATCAGGAAGCTAAGTGTTAATAACAGTGCTACTACTAAAAATAGATTTTTTTTCATTTTAATATCCTCCTAACACTTTGAATTTTGCCCAATATACATAAAGTAGTTAAAGGCAAAATTTAATTTGACACTGATTTTTTTTACCATATAGGCTCAGTATCAACATTAGCTATGCTACCACATAATTTAAATATCGTCAAGCAAATGAAGTGAAAATCTTACCTAATTATCTCGTCGCTAACAATTAGCCAGTTCCCGCCTATGTTCCTTGCTACTACCCTATGAGTGCGGTTAAATTCTGATACGCTGCTGTTTCTGCGTTCAAGCTGCCATGTTTCGTTAACAACTGCAAGCAGCGTATCGTTCTCTATAAGAGCATATGAAACTATTTGGGCAGCATACATTACTGATTCATATGCGCTTATTGGAACAGGAGTATAGTTCCTCATAAGCATTTCATCATTTAATATATCCTCCGTAAACCCAACTATTTGAGTTCTGGGGATAATTGAAGATTTGTAACGAAGTCTTTGCGTAAAAGAGCTAATAATTGATGTTTTTGCAATATCTGCCTCGCTTGACAGTCCGGCTTCTGCGTCTGCTAAAAGATTTACCGGGCTTGAAACATCGTTAAGCCTTACAAGAAGTCCTCTTAAATCTAATGAAATATTCCCCGGAGCTACTCCACGGATTTCATTTACGAAATGCTGTGGGGTATTAAATATTACATCCGTTCCAAATGATCCTGAACGGCTTGATGCATCAAGTGCAACACTAATCCCATCACGCAATGTCAACATAAGCGATGCATCAGGTATTGATTCAACTACGTTGCCGTCACGATCCAAAGTATGCATCACCAGTATATAATTTTCACGGATTCGCCCCATACGTTCTAAGACAGCTGTAAAGTTAGATGCCGGTACATGTACCCATTCATCTTCAATATTAGTAAAAAGCCCCGCCATAGGTATTGCTTCATTAATGGGTATACTCTCAAAAAGATTATTAAATCTAACCGACATTTCACCCGTTAAGTTATCAACAGGAGCAAAATCCATTCTCAAAAGAGTCGTCCTGTACTCGGGAAAATGGTAAAGGACAGGTATACGCCGTGAAGGCAAAACAGCTCTTGTCGGAGAGCTTAAAGATATCCCGGGCAAATTGTGAGGCTCCTGATCTATCAATATATTTGCTATATCATCAGACCAACTTATCGTGAAATTCATAATCGTCCCCGAACTTGAAAATACCGCATTTTCAAGGGTTACACCAACGCCTATCGGAGAACCTTCAAGCACAATTGGCATATTAACATATCTTGCCGGCGGAAACGGAGAAAGTCTTTCCAATCCAAATTCAAAAACAGCCGTCTCGTTAAGAATTCTGTCTCGAACTGTAAGCGTAAACACACTTCCCCTACCGATTAGAGGTTCGAATCGTGCCACACTCCCGGATGCTTGAACCATATCGGCGGCAGAGAACGAAAGATCCCGGTTATACAATCTTCCAACATTATCGGTAAGCGTAAAAGACGTGCTTAAAATATCAAACTCTTTGTCGAAATGAAAAACTGTTGATGCTTGATCAACTATCATTTTTTCAAGGATTATAGTCTCGCCTTTGAACTCAGTTTCAAGACCCAAAAACACAAAATTTTGATTATTCGGAACAGCCTCCGGTGGGGAAAACACAGGTCTATCCATTACGTTTTGTACAGGTTCAGGGCTTGCAGGTAATCGTCCTAAAAGCATAATAAAAGACATGCCAAGAACGATTATGAACAATACAAGAACAACTATTACAGCAATAGGTATTATACCCGATAAAATGTTTAAAACACCTTGATTTTCTTCAGAATCAGGAGCAAATAAATCTGCTTCAGACAGTTCTTCCATTTCTATGAAGTCAGCATTTTCTCGCTTTTCGTTATCATAAACAGAAATATCATTTATAAAGCCTGTGTCAAGGTTGCCAATTTCTGAATCATTATCAGCATTAGCCTCCTGCTCAAGCGCTGCTTCAAGCAGGCTGTCAAGATGGTTACTCTCTCCCATTAAGTCTTCAGAGCTTGCAAGTTTATTTATTACATCCGACTGGTTAAGTTCATTTTCTGAAAAAACCTGCATCTGTTCAGATAATTCTTCTATAAGCTCTTCAGGAATATCATCCATAAGCGAGCTAAGCAAAGCATCATCATCAATATCAGATGTTTCTAGTTTTTCATCGCCCGGTTCATTAAGTTTTTCGTTATCTGATTCAGACAAAATTCTCACCGTCTTTTCCTGGATTTTGTTTTCGGTCTAGTTCAGTCTAGTGTGATTTAATTTAGTCCATTCTAGTTCGCTTTAGTTCGCTTTAGTTCACTTTAGTTAAAAAGATTTACAAGAAACGGCACTACTGCCGGAAGAATCATTATTAGCGATATTGCAATTGCAATTGAAGCAAGAAGAATCCTTCTTCGTTTATCTTTTCTATCTGTTATATTTTTTTTCATATTGACCTCCAAAGTTTTGATTAAAACATATTAAAGCATATTATAAATAATTCTACCACTAAATATTAAATTTTAAAAGCCCCTTTTGAACTTTATTGAAATGTTGTATAATAGACCTGTCCGTTAACCTGGCGAAAGCAGGTCAGCGGACAGGTCTATTATACTGATCATATTATTTGGGGAGATGTACCTTATGCTTGGCTGGATCAATTATATTTTATTAACTCTTACACTTGCCTTTATCGTTTGGCTTCATATTTCAATGATGATGGGAAGGAAGAAAAATAACTCAAAAAAAATATCGGATATTGCATATGAAGAAAGTGAGGCAAATTTCGCAAGAAAAAAACCTTTGCCGGATGATTTTTACTTTCAACCGGATATTAGCGATTTGCCTGTAAAAGATTACGCTGACCCCAAATGCAAAGCTGCCGTAAAACAGGCAAGAGTGCTAAAACTCGTGAATGCAAAGATGATTCGCCTGCCAAGCTCAATGACTAACCTTGAAATTAAAATGGATTACGGCGTTGCTAATCTTGAGACTGTGACGAACGGAGAAGAGGTATATCAAGGATTTTTAGAGGCATTATTAAGTTGGGCAGGTGTTCTTTCAGATAACGGAGACAACGAAGACGCAAAGAAGATTCTCGAAAAAGCTATTGAGTTAGGCTGTGATATAAGCAGATGTTTTATAAGCCTTGCAAAGCTGTACTTGGCTGATTGCAACAAAAATTCAATAGAAAAGCTCATCAAGCAACTTGAAAGCGGCGAAATAATGTCGGAAAATGAAGCGGTTAGAAATAAAACTATTGCAGAAATTAAGAAAATGTACGATAATATATAACATTTACCAACGCTAATCAAGAGTTAAAAAATAAACTTTTGTCATTGCGGGCTTGACTCGCAATCTTGTAGGCACATTGATTTGGCGAGATTGCGGGTCAAAGCCCGCAATGACAGTGATCTTATTCAACCCTTGATTTGCGTTACCAGTTATTGTACCGCCAATGAAATCATTTCGAAGTTTTGGCAAACTTTAATCTGGGGTTCAATAAATTACGTAGGAGGATGGCATAATGCAGTACAACCATCGTGAAATAGAAAAAAAATGGCGCAGTATTTGGGATGAAAACCCAACATACAAAATAAATGAAGGCAAAAAGAAATTCTATTGCCTTGACATGTTCCCCTACCCCTCAGCTGACGGTCTTCACGTAGGGCATTGGCGTGGGTATGTTTTAAGCGATGTTTTGAGCCGTTACAAAATACTTGAAGGGTATGATGTTTTACATCCTATGGGTTGGGATGCATTTGGTCTTCCTGCTGAAAATTATGCTATAAAAACAGGCGTTCACCCATCAATCGGAGTTAAATCAAGTATTGAAAACGTTAAAAGGCAGCTTAAAGAAATGAGCACGCTGTACGACTGGAGCCGTGAAATAGATACGACTGATCCTGCGTATTACAAATGGACACAGTGGATATTTATTCAAATGTATAAAAACGGACTTGCATATGAAAAAGAAATGCCGCTTAACTGGTGTCCATCTTGCAAATGCGTTCTTGCCAACGAAGAAGCGGCAAACGGAGTCTGCGATAGATGCGGAGATATTGTTACGAAAAAAATGCTTAGGCAGTGGATGCTTCGTATAACTAAATACGCTGAAAAACTGCTTCAAGGACTTGAAAAGCTTGAATGGTCAGAAAAAATCAAAAAAATGCAATCTGACTGGATAGGCAAAAGTTATGGCGCAGAAATAAATTTTGATATTAAAGGTTTAGAGGCTAACCAAAAAATACGTGCTTTTACAACAAGACCTGATACCCTTTATGGAGCTACGTTCATAGTGATTTCGCCGGAACATACGCTTGTTAAAGAAATTACTATGGATGAGCACAAAGAGGAAATGGACAAATATGTATTCCGGGCAAGCACAAAGTCATCTGTTGATCGTATGTCAGACAAAGAAAAAACAGGTGTGTTTACCGGACGCTGCTGTATAAACCCTATGAGCGGCGATTTGATGCCCGTTTGGGTTTCAGATTATGTTTTAGCGGACTATGGAACAGGCGCAATAATGTGTGTTCCCGGGCATGATCAAAGGGATTTTGAATTTGCCAAAAAGTTTGACCTAAAAATAGTTCAGGTTATCAAAAAAGAGGACAGCGAAGAATCTGAGCTTAAAGAAGCTTTTACAGAAGATGGCATAAACATAAATTCCGGAATTTTAAATGGTCTTAAAACTACCGAAGCAAAAGAAATAGCTATGAATCATGTTGAAGAAAAGGGCTTCGGCGTGAGAATGACGAATTACAAGCTTAGAGATTGGGTCTTCTCAAGGCAAAGATATTGGGGCGAGCCTATTCCAATAATTCATTGTAAGAAATGTGGAATTGTAACTGTTCCGGAAGATCAGCTCCCGGTTGTTTTGCCTAACGTAGACTCTTATCAGCCGACTGAAACAGGAGAATCGCCCCTGGCTTCGATTAGAGAATGGGTCGAAACTCCATGTCCGCAATGCAGTGAAAGCGCAGAACGTGAAACAAACACGATGCCGCAATGGGCAGGGTCGTCATGGTATTTCCTTCGCTATGCTGATCCTAATAACAGTGAGGAACTGGCAAGCAAAGAAATGCTCAAAAAATGGCTGCCGGTTGATTATTATGTCGGTGGTATTGAACATGCTGTCCTTCATCTATTGTATGCTCGCTTTTATACTAAGTTTTTGAATGATATAGGCGTTGTTGACTTTGATGAGCCGTTTGTTAAGCTATTTAACCAAGGGATGATTTGTAAAAACGGCACAAAGATGAGCAAGTCGCTAGGCAACACTGTTTCTCCGGATGAGCTAGTTGAAAAATACGGCTGTGATTCACTTCGTATGTATGAGCTGTTTGTCGGTCCGCCGGAGCTTGATGCTGAATGGGATGACAGAGGAATCGACGGCGTTTTCAGATATATCAACAGAACATGGAAGTTTATTTATGAGTACAAAGACAAGCTGATTGGATCTACAAAAGAAATGGAAAAAGCATGTCATAAAATGATACATGATATCTCTACAAGATTTGATAATTTATCGCTAAACACGGTTGTCAGCGGGTTTATGGAAAATACGTCAAACATTATGAGTATTGCTAAAAACCAAGGCGGAATTGATAAAGAAACTGTAGAGTCAATAATAATAATGCTTTCGCCATTTGTCCCACATATTTCAGAAGAGCTTTGGGAGATAACAGGGCATAAACAAAGTGTTTTTTACGCTAACTGGCCTGTTTATGACGAAAGCAAAATGAAAGACGACTTTATTGAAATTGCTATACAAATTAACGGTAAATTTCGAGACAACATAAAGGTTGATGCCGGAATTTCAAAAGAGGATGCACTAAAAACAGCCAAAGAAGCTATTGCTTCACGACTCGAAGGTGTTGAGATTGTTAAAGAAATCTATGTGCCGGGTAAAATTGTTAATATTGTAGTTAAATAGCTTCACTTAATGACTTATCAAGCAAAGGATGAACAAAATGAAACCCAAATATTATATAACAACCCCTCTGTACTACCCCAGCAGTAAACTGCACATCGGTCATGCGTATACAACTGTTGCGGTTGACACTATGGCAAGATATAAAAAGCAACGCGGATTCGATGTTAAGTTTTTGACAGGAACTGACGAACACGGTCAAAAGCTTGAGCGTGCGGCACAGGAAGCGGGAACAACGCCAAAGGCTTACATTGATGAAATCGTCAATGGCATAAAAGAACTTTGGCCCCTTCTTGATATTGAAAATGATATTTTCATAAGAACAACAGATGATTACCATAAAGCTGCTGTGCAAAAAATATTCAAGCAGCTTTATGACCAGGGAGATATTTATAAAAGCTCATATGAAGGGCTTTACTGTACACCTTGCGAGACTTTTTTTACAGAGCTTCAACTTAAAGAAGGAAATTGCCCTGATTGCGGACGATCTGTTGAAAAAGTCCAAGAGGAAAGTTATTTTTTCAAGCTTTCAAAATATGCTGACAGACTTATAAAACATATTGAAGATAACCCGAAATTTATAATGCCTGTTTCACGCCGAAATGAAATGTTAAATAACTTCCTGCGCCCGGGGCTTTCAGATCTTGCAGTTTCCCGCACGTCGTTCAAATGGGGAATCCCTGTTGAATTTGACCCGGGGCATGTTATTTATGTTTGGATTGATGCGCTTTCAAATTATGCCACTGCTCTCGGTTTTATGTCTGATGATGACAGCAACTACAAAAAGTATTGGCCTGCGGATGTTCATGTTGTTGGTAAGGAAATAATCCGTTTCCACACAATAATCTGGCCGATAATGCTCATGGCATTAGGGGCACCGCTTCCTAAACAAATTTTTGGACACGGCTGGCTTTTATTTGACGGCGGGAAAATGTCAAAATCCAAGGGTAATGTTGTTGATCCTAACATTTTAGTTAACAAATACGGATCTGACGCTATCAGATATTTCCTCATGCGTGAAATCGTGTTTGGTCAAGACGGCAATTTTAACAACGAGGTTCTTGTTCAACGCATAAATTCTGACCTTGCAAATGACCTTGGAAACCTTGTTTCAAGAACCGGAGGAATGATTGAAAAATATTTCGGCGGGGCTATTCCTTCTGAACAAACGCCAACGGAATTTGATAAAAGCTTGGTTGAAATGGCTGAATCAACTTGCGAAAAAGTCGAAAATCACATGGATAAAATGCAGTTTAACGATGCGCTGATTGAAATATGGAATCTCGTTCGCCGTTCTAACAAATACGCAGATGAAACTTCACCGTGGATTTTGATAAAAGATCCGGACAAGAAAAGCGAATTAGCGGCGGTTTTGTATAACCTATCAGAGGTAATTCGTATTGTTTCAATATTAATCAGTCCGTTTATGCCAAGAACAAGCCCCGCTATTTGGGCACAACTTAACATGAATGATTCGGAAATTTTAACCTGGGATAAATCAAAAACTTTCGGGCTTTTGCCTAAGGAAGTAACCGTTTCAAAAGGAGCGATTTTATTCCCTCGTTTGGATATTAAAAAAGAGCTTGCGGAACTTGAAATACTTGGCGGTGGAGAACCAAGCGCATCTTCTGAACCTGCACCAAAAAAATCCAAGCAAGAGGGATCTCCTGCTAAAAAAGAAGATGACGGCATAATAGCCATCGAGGACTTTTTCAAAGTCGAAATGAAGCTTGGAGAGGTTATCGAATGCGAACATGTTGAAGGTTCTGAAAAGCTTTTAAAATCACAAATAAAAGTTGGTGGGCAAATGCGCCAAATCCTTTCGGGGATTGCACAGTTTTACACCCCCGAAGAAATGATAGGCAAGAAAGTTGCTCTTGTTATGAACCTCAAACCACGCAAAATGATGGGGCATTTATCAGAAGGAATGGTTTTAGCAGCTAAAGATGATAATGGGAATTTATCGCTTTTAAGCGTTGATAAAGCTGTTGACAGCGGGGCAGAGATTAGTTAGGGTGTGTTCGATAATTAGTTGTTCAAACATGTTAAAAAGAAATGGAGATTTACAAACATATGTACTTTGATTCACACGCACATTATGATGACAAAAAATATAAGGATGACAGGCAATCTGTTATCGAAGCTTTAAAAGCGGGCAATGTTAGCTGCGTTATAAACGCCGGAGCTAGCATTGCAAGCTCTAAAAGAAGCATTGAACTGGCTGAAAAATATGACTTTATTTATGCGGCGGTCGGTATTCACCCTCATAGCGCAAAGGATATGCTTCCAACTGATATTGGCACTTTACGCAGTTTAGCGCAGCATAAAAAGGTAGTTGCCTTAGGTGAAATGGGGCTTGATTATTATCATAACTTTTCGCCTGCAAATGAACAAGCCGTTTGCTTTGCAAGGCAGCTTAAGCTTGCAAAGGAGCTTGATATGCCGGTTATTATCCACTCAAGAGATGCGGCACAGCCTGTTTTTGATATGATAAAAGATTCCGGCGTTAATAAAGGCGTTATTCATAGCTATTCAGGAAGCGCAGAGATGGCTCTTGATTATGTAAAGCTTGGCTATTACATAGGCATCAGCGGAGTTTTGACATATAAAACAGCTGATAAGCTCGTTCGTGTAGTTGATGAAGTTCCTTTGGAGCACCTGCTTATAGAAACTGATGCACCATATCTTTCGCCGGTGCCTCATAGAGGAGAGCGGAACTCATCTGTTTACTTGAAATATGTAGTGCGCAAAATTGCGGCTATTAAAGGTATTTCAGAGGCAGAAGCGGCAGAGGTCACAAGCAATAATGCTAAAAGATTGTTTTTTAAAAGCGTTTAAAGAGCTTATACAGAACTCTTTATAATACTGACCTAAAAAACAAGGCAAAGAAGTAAGTTTCGGCAAATGGAAACACTAAAATCCTAACTGCCGACATAAATAAAGCTATTCTTCCAAGTTTGTCGTAATTATTACCTGCGGCAATCAAGCCAAAAACAGCCCCGGTAATTGCAAACACTACTGACACAAAATCCAAATTAAATGATCTCGCTGATTCGATTTCATGCCTTTGGGAAAAAGTGAATGGCTGCCACTGATTTTCTTGTGCCATGCCTCGCATAAGCAAAAATTGAGAAGTAAATGCAAATAGAACCAATATCACGGATAAAATGGCAAAAGCCATAGCAAAGATACCGATTTTTGAATATGAGGATGGTGTACGCTTTTTATCCCAATCGCTAAGCAATGAATTTGTTTTGTCTAGAGGTTTGTTTTCTTCCGGATTGTTGATGTTCATAACAATAATTTCCTTTCATGATTTTGACTATTGTCTGGTATAAATATATCATACAATAAACTGTTGTCAATGTTAGAAAGTTGAAGACCCGGCAGCAATGTGTTATAATCGCTAAGATAAATCCAAAATCAGAAGGAATATAATTATGTCAACAGCAAAAGGAAAGCCCGTCAGTTTATTAAAGAAAGCCGGACGGCGTTATGGATTACAGGCTTTTAACGCAATGGCACTCGGTTTGTTTTCTTCACTGATAATAGGCTTAATTATCAGCCAGGTTGCACAATTGCCCTTTTTGAGCTTTTTAGCACCATTTAGTGAAATTGTATCAGCTACCTCTCCGGTAGTAGGTGCGGCAACAGGTGTTGCCATCGCTTATGGTATAAAAGTACATCAACTGGCGATATTTTCATCTGCCGCAACAGGTGCGTTTGGTTATATGCTCGGCGGGCCTATTGGGGCTTATATTGCAGCAGTAGTAGGTGCTGAATTTGGCAATTTAATTGCAGGCAAAACAAAAGTTGATATCGTGTTGGTTCCCGGCATAACAATTATAACAGGCTGCCTTGCAGGTCAATTTGCAGGACCCGGGATAGATACGGCAATGACTGCCCTCGGCGAACTTATAAATAATGCAACTGCGTTGCAGCCTATACCAATGGGTGCGGCAATTGCAACATTAATGGGTATGACACTTACAGGACCTGTTTCAAGTGCTGCCCTGGCTATTTCAATGGGGCTTGACGGACTTGCAGCAGGAGCCGCAACAGTTGGCGGAGCTGCGCAAATGGTCGGCTTTGCGGTTGCAAGTTATCGTGAAAATAAGTTTGGCGGGCTTTTAGCACAAGGTCTTGGCACTGCAATGCTCCAGATACCTAATATTTTAAAGCGACCTCAAATATGGATACCCCCTACTCTAGCCGGGGCTATTTTAGGTCCGATATCCACGTCATTACTACAAATGACAAATAACCCAATGGGAGCAGGAATGGGAACAAGTGGCTTTGTCGGACAGATAGGAACATGGGCAAGCATGAGTGATACTACCGACCCAGTAATATTGTTTACAAAAATACTTTTCATGCACTTTATTCTACCCGCAATTTTAACCATTATTTTCAGTGAAATTATGCGGAAAAAAGGATGGATTCGCTTTGGGGATATGAAGCTTGATTTGTAGAATATACTACTAAAAGCTTTATAAAGTGAACACAGATTCTTGGGAGGATGATTCAAATTTTAATCAACATAGGAATTCTTGGCGCACTTATTTTATTAAGCGGGGTATTTTCAGCTACAGAAATTGCGCTAAGTTCCGTTAACCGTACAAAGCTTAAAATGAAAGCAGAATCGGGGGATAAAAAAGCTAAGAGACTGCTTGTTACTCTCGAAAATCCAACCGGATTTTTTGCTGTAACACAGCTTTATATAACTTTTATAGCCTTATTTTCCGGCGCATATGCGGCAAGCGCATTCACTGACCCGATTATTGAGTGGGTAATGCGCTTTGAATTGCCTGTTTCGGCGGCAATTGCTGAGCCGGTTGTGTTTGTCCTTGTAACGGTTGCCCTAACTTATTTCAGCTTAGTCTTTGGCGAATTAGTTCCTAAACATATCGCCTTAAGAAACTCAACTACTGTTGCTCTTGCAACGATAGGCTTTTTTAATGTGCTTTCAAAAATAGTCTTGCCTTTTGTTAATCTTCTGTCGGTTTCCGCAAATTTACTATTAAAGCTATTGGGGATAAAAGACGACGGACATGAAGATGAGGTTACAAAAGATGATCTTCGTATGATGCTTCAATCGGGCAGTGAACATGGAAGCATCGCAGAAAGTGAGCATAACATATTAAGCAATGTTTTAGAGCTTGATGACAAAACAGTTAAAGATGTATGTGTGCATAGAATAGACGTTGTTGGTATCCCGGTTGATGCGGATTTTAATGAAATATTAGACGTTCTGGTAAATGAACAATATTCAAGAATACCGGTTTATGAAGAGAGTGTTGACCGCATAATCGGTATTTTGCATATGAAAGATGTAATGAAGTATATGGTTGAAAATCCGGATACAACCGGGTTTGATATTAAACATCTCCTGCGGGAACCCTATTTTGCATCATCATTTAAGAAAACGAATGAATTACTTATCGAAATGCAGAAAAAACGGGTTTATATGGCAATTGTTGTTGATGAGTACGGTGGAGTTATGGGCATTGTTACGATAGAAGACTTAGTAGAAGAAATTGTAGGAAGCATTTTAGACGAACATGATACCGACGAACCTTCAGATATTCTGTCCACTGATGACAATGTTTTTGTAATACAAGGGACAACAGATTGTGAAAAAGTTAAAAATTATTTCGGAACAGACTTACCGGTTGATGAATACGACACCTTAAGCGGCTTTCTAATAGGACAGCTAAAAAGAATTCCCTCCGAAGATGAAAAGCCGGAAATAAGATATGGCAATCTTTTATTTAAAGTTGAAAGCGTACAAGAAAAACGGATTGCTAAAGTAGTTGTTTCTGTGATTTCTGATGATATTAGTGAAGAAGAGAACGATGAATTAGGGATGGATATATGACAGCTATTTTAAAGAAATTTTTCATACGTCTGTTTTCGACTCAATACATGGTTAAAGAAAGCTTAAAGCGTGGAGAAATAACGCCTAACGACGAGGCTTACAGAGTTTCGTTTAAAATTGCATTACCCGCTGTCGCTGATATGGTTTCGGTTAACTTAATCGGGATTTTAAGTATGCTAATGGTCGGAAGGCTTGGACCTCATGCTGTTGCTGCCGTTGGTCTTACACAACAACCAAGAATGATATTTATGGCGATATTTTTTGCGCTTAACATCGGCGTAACAGCTATAGTTTCACGTCGTAAAGGGGAAAATAATCAAGACTCTGCCCGGTTGTGCTTACGTCAGACAATTATGATCGGTGTAATACTTTCATCAATATTGTCTGTAGTGGCGTTTTTTTCATCTGAATTTATGATGCGTTTTGCAGGTGCAAACGAAGATACACTTCTTGCATCAACTCAATACTTCCGGATATTAGCGGCAGGGCTTATGTTTCAAGCTCTGTCGATTATGATTTGTGCGGCACAGCGAGGGGTTGGTAATACAAAAGTTACTATGTATGTTAACCTGGCAGCAATTGCAGTAACGGTTATGTTTAATTTTTTACTTATCGAAGGGCGTCTAGGCTTTCCGCGCCTTGAAATGCAAGGGGCGGCAATTGCTGTTTTAATTGGTCATGCGGTAGGTTTTTTGATGGCAGTTCATTCAATAGTGAAAAAAAGTTCATATCTTCGTGTTTCAATAAAAGACAAATGGCTGCCTGACAGGGAAATGCTTAGATCACTCTCTAGAATAACAAGCGGCTCAATGGTAGAGCAGGTAGCAATTAGAGTAGGGTTTTTCGCATATGCGATAATAATTGCGGGGCTTGGTACAGAAGCACTAGCAGCACATCATATAGCAATGCAGCTTCTTACGATTTCTTTTGCATTTGCAGACGGCGTAGGAGCTGCAACAACCGCTCTCGTTGGTCAAAATCTTGGAAAAGGCAGACCTGATCTTGCTATAATGTATGGTAATATCGGTCAAAGATTTGCTATGGTTATTTCAATAGCTCTTATGATACTATCGCTTTTAGGGCATACGTTCTTTCCATCTTTGTTTACAGACGACCAAAGCGTAATCGCCGCAACCTCAACAATTGTAATAATTTTAGCCTTTTTGCAGCCTCTTCAAATGTCACAATTAGTAATGGCGGGAAGCTTACGAGGCGCAGGTGATGTTAAGTATGTTGCATTTACAATGTTATTAACAATAGCATTGATACGCCCTCTAGTCAGTGCTCTTTTAATTTATGTATTCGGGTTCGGACTTGTAGGTGCATGGCTTGCCATTGCTGTGGATCAAGTCGCAAGGCTTGTTATGCTGTATACTAGGTTTTCACGAGGAAAGTGGATTCATCTTAGAGTATAATCCTAAATATCATCAAACTTCACCCCAAATATCACAGAAAACATCAACAATTGCCGGGTCAAAATGAAGCCCTCTTTCTTCCGAAATAATCTTTATAGCGTGATCTTTTGTAAACGCATCTTTATAAGACCTTTTTGATATAAGCGCATCGTATACATCAACAATAGCCATAATTCGCCCTTGTAACGATATTTCCTCCCCTTTTAAACCTTCCGGATAACCTGTTCCGTTCCAACGCTCATGATGAGAAAATGCAAATATTTTTGCATTGTTCAAAAATACATTTTCACCGCTTCTTGCAACTATTTTCTCTATTATGCTCTTACCGGCAAGCGCATGGTTTTTCATAATCTCAAACTCTTCAAGTGTAAGTTTATCAGGTTTTTTTAAGATGGCATCAGGAGTATTAATCTTACCGACATCATGAAGCAAGGAACATTCCGCAATCAAATCAAAGTCCCAGTCTTTTATTTGATCATAATAAACCTTATTTTCAAGCATCTTCTCAAGCATCATTTTAACAAGCCGACTTGTACGACCTAAATGACCACCTGTTGTTTCATCTCTGTTTTCAACAATATCCGCCAATACAAAAATTAGGTCTTGATTTGCACTGTAAAGCTGTGCTGTACGTTCTATAACTAGCCCGCTTATATCTATATGATGTTTTACACGATGAAGCAAAACCGCCGGGTTAAACGGTTTTGTTATAAAGTCAACAACGCCTAATTCTAAAGCTTCTATTTCTGTTTGATGGTCAGTTTTTGCAGTAAGGAAGATAACGGGAATACTTTTATATCTATCGCTGTTTTTCAGAAACCGAAGAACTTCGAAACCGTCCATTTCCGGCATTTCAATGTCTAACAAAATTAAGTCCGGTCTAACTTTTTCTAAAATAGAAATAGCCTTGCTTCCTGACGGTATAGTCATAACTGTGTAATGAGGATTTAGTGTTTCTGCGGCTCTTGTCAAATTGCTTAAGCTATCATCAACAACAAAAATAGTTTTTTTCATTTATTTTTTCCCCTCTTCTTATAACATTGAAATTTAAAAGCATGTACAGCATTAAAACGTCGCAAGACAACTCTTTAAGTTCCAATTAGCCCCTCCGCTGTTTGTTTTGCAAGCAGTGCCGCATCTTCATAATCAGAAAGAAGCAAATGCTTATCAATTTCACTAAGGATTTTTTTTGTCTGATTAGAAATAGGAATTTCTTTCAATTGGCTCATTAAACCTTGAACAGAAGCTATGTCATAAGCTTCACAAGCTTCCGAAATTCCCACTAAATGTCGTGATATTAAAGCAACATTTTCATCCTGCTCAAGATCAGACTCTTCTTTTTCTGACCGCCTTTTATATGAGCGTGTTATATCCTTAACACTGTTTAAAAATGCTGTTGTTCTATCTTTTATCAATTCTGAGTCTTCATTACGCCCCGCTTCTTCTAAAACTGCCGCAGCTTTTGAAAGCTCCCATTGACCAATATTAGCTAGAGCACTCTTAATTGCATGAGTCTGTATTGTGTAAATTTTGTAATTGCTGTAACATAGCTTATCTGCCTTTGTTAAAGGTTCTACCGTTTCAATAAACTTTCCGGCGTCGATCAAAAATGATTCTATCAACTGGTCGGATATATCAATATTCTCTTCTTGATACTTATCAAAGTTTGGATATTGCGCTCTCGCAGCAGCGATAACATCTGCCGGCTGTTTATCATATATAAAACGTCTTAAACACACATCCATTCTTTCCGGGTCAAGCGGTTTAGAAACAAAGTCCGAAAAGCCATTTTCAAGGAACATTTTTGAAGCACCAAAAGTTGCATTGGCGGTAAGGGCTACAATAGGGCTAATATATCCCATATCCCGCAATATTTTTGTTGCTTGAACCCCGTCCATTACAGGCATCATATGATCCATAAATACAATGTCATATACTTGACCTTTTTTAATCAACTCAATAGCTTCCATTGCGCTGTCTGCTGTTTCAACAGCAACTTTGTAAGGGAAAAGAAACCCTTTAGCAACAAATAAGTTAGATTCAACATCATCTACAACTAATACCCTGCCATAAGGCATCGGTTCAGGAGCTTTTATTGATTTGCGCCTTAAAGTAATTCTTGTTGCTTCCAAGTTTTGCAGGCTTTGCGCCGCTTCTGTACCTAAAACTTCTCTTCCTTCGATTTTTTGGGGTATACGCACAGTAAATCTAGACCCTTTACCGGGCTCGCTTTCAGCTTCAATACTGCCGCCCATCATTTTTACAAGAGAATGCGTAATCGTCATACCAAGACCACTGCCCTCAATTGTTCGGTTATGCTCCAAGTTGAATCTTGTATACTCCATATCAAACAGCTTAGCAAGCTGTTCTTCACTCATGCCTTGCCCTGTATCAATTACAGAAATAATAAGCATAGTATCGTTAACATCATCTGTCTCTTCAACCCTAAAAACTAAAGAAACCTCACCTTCAGGAGTGTATTTCATTGCGTTAGAGATAAGGTTATTTAAAATTTGCTTAATACGAAGTTCGTCACCAATCAAATACACAGGCAGGTTGTCATCTACTTTAAGGGTAAAGTCAATACGTTTGCTGCCAACATACATTAGGTTAAGTTGGACAGTATCTAAAATAAGGCTTGCAGTCTCATATAGTGCCGGAATAATTTCCATCTTACCCGCCTCTACTTTAGACAAGTCCAATATATCGTTAATGATAGAAAGTAACAGCTTGGATGAGCTGTAAATACGCTGGAACGCTTCTTCCGTTTCTTGATTATGTATGTTCTTTTGCAATTCAATTTCTGTAATACCCATAACTGAGTTTAAAGGCGTACGAACCTCATGGCTCATACGAGCTAAGAATTTTGTTTTTGCTTGACTTTCTTCTTCGGCTTCCCTTTCTTTTTTCATTGCTTCTTTCATTGGACGCAGATCATAGTTATATGTTGCAACATAGAAACCATCCCCTTTTGGTATACGTGCCAAATTGCAATCTACCGGAATATCCTCACCATTAGGACCTACCTGCATCCATTCCATACGAGCACTGCCTTCTCTTAGCGCAGTTTCCACATATTCTTGTGATTTTAATGCTGAAGGAGTGCCGCATGGTTGAAATTCCGGTGAAAACTCATCATAACGACGAACATACTCTTCTTTGCTTTCTACCTCAAACAATTTTGTAATAGCTGTATTACAATCAATTATATTTAAGTTTTCATCCCAAATTTCTATGAAAAATGGAGCGGCATCAATGAAAGCCTGGGTCAATTCCCGTGCAGACCGTTCTTTTTCCATTGCCGCTTTAACTAAACGCAAATCATTTTGGAAACAGACCAAGGCGGGCTCGCCTTGGTACTCAACACGTACAAGCACAACTTCGCAAGGTATAAGCTCACCATCAAGATTTTGGTGAGTGAATTCAAATTTATCGTAACCAACTTCCATAGTCTTGGCAACCCTATAATATACAGAATCTTCCACTGCCATTCCGCTTTCAGAAATCGTTGGGAAAATGTCATAAAATCTCTCAATTACTTCATCATGACTTGAAAATCCAAATAAATCAATGGCAGACTGATTAAAGTCAATAGCTCTAAACGCCGTTTGTCCATTAGCATCAATAGTAGGTTTTATCATAAAGCATGACATCGGTGTAGCACCTAACATAAGAGAGGCTCTTTCATCTGCCTCGTAAATTTTTGCCATTGCATTTTTAATCTCGCGCATATCTAAACTGTAGCCCAAAATCATATATTTATCGTTTTGGATAATGCGAATAAGCTGAGCATCATAAGGTATAGGCTCACCGTTAGCTGTTAAATGAGTCCACTCGAATCTTACATATCCGTCCTTCATAGCTTTATCAATCATATCAGCTAGCCTAACAGAAGAAACTGCTCCATCCGGCTGACGTTCACCGGAAAATTCCAAAAACTTATTCTTGTATTCCTCGAAAGTACCCACGTTTGAAATATCCATCATTTTTTGGTTGCAATAAACTAATTCTCCTGTTTCATCCCACATTTCAATGCATAATGGTGATCTATCCATTAACAATTTAGTAAGCGCATTTGCTTCCTGTTCGCTTTCTTGTGCTTCTTTTTCCGCAGTTAAGTCACGCAAATATTCAACAACAACAAATTCGCCCTTATGTTTTACACGAGTCCATGAAGCTGCTGATGGGAACAAAGACCCATCTGAACGCATACTTATAAATTCTGCTGCTGCATGTCCTTTTTCAAAAGCTTCTAAAATCCACCCGTCTAATAGTTCCTTTGAATTTCTGCCGTCAGGTTGGTTTGTTGGCATTGTTTTTGTTACTACATCTGCCGCCACAAGTTTTTCCGTCAGCATAAACATTTTCAATGCTTCTTGGTTACATTCAACCGAATTTGAGTTTTTATCATACAAACTTACAGCCATAGGTGCGGCGTCTAACATCATTTTAAGCCGTTCTTCAACTTCTCTTAATTTCCGTAAATCTGTAACATATCCGGCAATCATTTTCTTCCCGTCTTTCATTATACGAACCAAAGTTGTTTCTGTTGGCAAAATTTCTCCGCTTTTAGTTCTGTGCATAAATTCAAAGCGAGAAGTGCCTTGTTCCAAAGCTTCTTTCATGTGACTTAAAATCTTTTCATTTGATGGCGTTCCACAAGGCTGATGCTCCAATGAAAAATCAAAAAAATGTTCACAATATTCCTCTTTACTAGATAGTCCATAAAGATCCAAAGTTTGTCTGTTACAGTCAACTAAATTAAAATCTTCATCCCAAAGGTCTTGAGCGAAAGGAGATACACGAAGAAACAGCTCGCTTAATTCATGAGCTTCTTGTTCTCTCTTCATTGCCAACTTAATTTTACGCAGTATATACCAAGACCAGACCAGAGTAATTATTGAAAAAGCAGACGTTACAACCAAGCCATATACAGTAGGCAAAGTGCTTCGGAAAATATACGAAGTCGGAACACGGGTAACTATATACCAATCTGTAGTTTCAAGAGGCGTACTAACGTTAACCATTCCCCCTCCGGAATATAGCCCATAATTCGCCAATGCTTCAAACATATCAGCATGTTTGCGGTTTTCAATTTCTGCAATATTTTGAAACGAAAAATAATCAGTAGGGATTAAGCCAAGGTCAGGATGGAACAAAATATTACCGTTTTGGTGAAGTATAAAAGAATAGCTGTTAGGAATTATGTTTTCTCTTTCAATATAGTTCATCATAGCGGCAAAAGGTATGCTGATGGCAGCTACACCTAAGCTATCATCATAGTCGCTTATAGTTCGAGCTATCGAAAAAGTTAGGAAAGATAAAGCATCATCCATATACGGTTGTGTAAGCACTACCTGCCCCGGGTTTTCAGCTGACATTATGTACCATAACCGTTCATGGGAATGCCAATTATAAGGAACATCCCAATCACCGCCAAATATTATACTTCCATCAGCAAAACCAACAAACGCCGCCGATATATCCGGAAATCTTTCTGATTGCTCTATAAAAAGGCTCATTGCCATTTCCGGGCTGATATCTGTATTACGTAAAAGCATAGCATTATTTTCTACTATCGCCCCTTTTTGACCTATCCATCCATCAATATAATTTACAAGTGCCCTGTTTTGCTGTTTCAAAGTATTTATATTTTCGTCATGAAGAGAAAGGTACGACAAAGCACCGGTAACAGCGGCAAGAACAACAAGACTTAGAACAACTAATATTAGTGCTAAAATAGCAAAGTTATATTTTTTTTGTCCAAACATACAGCCACACCCCTATCAATATAACATAGGCGATTATAACATATTATTTTGCACGTTTCTACAAAAAATTTGATAAAATACATAAGTTTCCTTTTGAAAAATCTAGTAAATGCAAAAATGTAGTCAAACAAGCACTTGCATTTCGTTGATAGGGTGACTATAATCGTCTGGGAATAATTGCAAGATTTGTAACAGAGTCGTAGGATTTGCTAGATTAATTGAAACAAACTCCCCTTTCTAAACATACAATGGTATTAGAGCGTACGGAAAGGGGAATAGATTATGAAGAAAACTGTTTTTGTTGTAGATGATTGTATGAGCAGCTTAAAAATGTCTACGGATGTATTGTACCCTCACTATACTATAGTACCTATTCCTTCAGGAGAAAAAGCTATTGCCCTATTGGAAAAGGTTAAGCCGGACATTATCCTTTTGGATATTGCAATGCCGAAAATGAATGGCTTTGACGTATTGAAATATCTTAAAAGCAATGACAATTATAAAGACATACCTGTTATATTTCTTACCGCAAAGTCTGACCACCAAACAGAGATAGATGCTTTGGAAATGGGAGTTGTAGATTTTATAACAAAACCCTTTAACTCTGCGGTATTACTTAATCGTGTTAAACATCATATAGACATAAATAACTTAGTCCGTGAACGCACGTCACAGCTGCACAGTGCTAAACAAGATATTGTCTTCGTGCTGGCGGATATGGTTGAAAACCGTGATGAATCAACAGGCGACCATTTGGGTCGTACAAGCCGCCTTGTTAAAACGCTGCTCGATAGTATGTTAGAAAAAAACATCTATTATGACCATATCAAAAATTGGGATTTTAGTTTAATGGCAGAATGTTCTCTTTTGCATGATGTAGGTAAAATCAACACTCCTGATGCTATATTAAAGAAACCCGGAAAGCTTACAAATGAAGAATTCGAAATTATGAAAACTCATGCGTTGATAGGAGCAGAGATTATTGAAAAAATTATTGCTAGAAGCGGTGAAAACGTATTTTTAAACAACGCAAAAATATTTGCATTATATCACCATGAGCGTTGGAATGGCACCGGCTATCCATATGGCATTCAAGGCGAAGATATCCCGCTTCAAGGACGTATCATGGCTATTGTAGATGCATGTGATGCATTAATGTCCAAACGTGCTTATAAAGAGGCTTTCTCAGCAGACCAATCCTTTGAAATTATTGCAGGAGAAAAAGGAAAGCACTTTGACCCCAATATTGTAGATATATTTTACGATATTAAGGATGATATCTGTCAAAACATATATCAGCAATGATGCCTATCAAGAGTTAAAAAATAAACTTTTGTCATTGTGGGCTTGACAGTGATTCTATTCAACCCTTGATTACCCCTGCAATACAATGTACAACGCGGTTTTGAGTTGGAAATTTTTATTCCTGCCTTTGTCAAGGCGTACCGGAAAGGAGTCCGGCGGCGCAGCCGCTTTTGCCGTAGGCAAAAGTACTGACAGCCCTTGCCTTACATTGGTAAGGC
>WRBF01000022.1 GCA_009784685.1 Defluviitaleaceae bacterium
TCGCCTGTAGCCGTGCGCCAAAATGTTTCAGGCAAACCCCAGTTTGCCGTACTCTTAATCAACTCATTTAGCGGCGTAGATATATCGCTGTTAACCGCCTTTACTATTTTATCCCACATAGTTCATTACCTCCTAATATATAAATCTCTTAATTGTGCATTGTCAATTGTCAATTGTGCATTGCTAATAATATCCTATCAATAAGCGTAGGAACACAACCCCCAATCGCCGCCTTTAACCCATATCCATCTTTAGCAGTCCACTTTTCAGTAACTTCCGTTATCGGAGCATGTAGCGTTATGTCATCATATTTCATTGTCACTATATCGCCAAGTTTGTAATCAACGCCGTATTTAAAGCTGTGATGAGGGTTGATAACGCCGTCAAGTGCCTTAACATGAACCATGTCGTTAAGCCTTAACGCACCTAATTCCCGCTGTTTATCCGCTTCACCTCTTGGTATGCTTCCTCCTGAAACAAAAAGTTCTCTTCGGTTTTCCCCGGAAATTTCATTATTGACAAAAGCAATCTCCCTGCCGATGCTATCCCTTCTGGAATCAACAATTGCAACGTTTCTGTAACTTACACGGCTGTCGGTATAACACTGTGAAAATACATTATCGTATTCCGAAGAAAAAATAACCGGCGGCAATACAGTTTGTAAAGATGTTAAATCCCTGCCGGAAAGCACGTCAAAAATAAACTTTCTAAGCTCAACATCCATAATCATCTTAATTCCAAGCCCGGTTAAAGCGGCGGCAGATGCAGCTTCCTCATGAAGCTTTTTATAATCGGTGCTAATGCTTAATTCCTTACCCCGCTTTTCATCCGGCGCAAAGTCCACAAGCGGTATAACCCGGTTAATGTCCTTTGCTAAATCCCCCATGTTATACCGTACGAGAGCCTTGATAACACTTTCTCCACAGCCAACCATTGACCAGCTATCCAGTCCCGGATAAGGATATGTAACCCTGTAGCTCAAAAGATGCTCCGGCGTAAACCCCTTAACAAAAAGCGTTTCACCTTTATCTGAAATACCTCCCATCCTGCGCTCGATATGTTCAATAATCCCGCTTCTTTCTTTGTCGATATAAATAAAATTGCCGACTTTAAAAAGCCGTGCGCTTGCTTTTGCGAAGTTTATGCTGATTTGAAACTCTCCAAACCTTGTCAGCCTTTTAACAAGCACAAATTCTTCATAATCAGAAATCTCTCCGAGAAAATTAAACTTGTTATCGAAAACTCTAATGTCAGCCCTCAAAAGCTGCACCCCCTAAACATATGACTCCGTAATAATATTGCCGGAAAATATGGTAGTTTTAGTAATGAAAATCTTTGGCTCATTAAACTCAAGCGTCTCCGATATGCTTCCATCAGTATTAAACACTGTCGTCTTGATCGCTAAAACAGAGCTGTTAAACCTGTTAACAATCCGTGCGTCTATTGAACCGTCATCTAAAAACGTCGTTATCATGTCATAACCTGATCTTCTGCTCCAATCATCAAAATTGGTATTGCCTTGCGTAAAAAGCTCTGCCTTAATCTGGTTAAACCATCCGCTGTAAGCCATTTCAAATTTACTCCAATCCGCAGTAAACCTGGCTAAATCATCGGTCCTTGATAGCATGAAATCATCAAAATTTGAATTCATTCGCCCTGTTATTTCATCATACAAAGCAAGATATCTTGCAAACGCTTCCGAAAAATCCGGCTGTTCGATAATCCCGGTTACAATACCGCAAAGCTCAGGGCTTAACCTTAAATCGACTATATTGCTTGCAAAAATCTCAAAATCGCCTGCATTTGTACGGATATCCGCAATGCCAAGCTCCCATATTTCATTATCTCTTTGAAGCATAGGCGCAGTCGGATTCGCCGCCGCAATACCTGTTTTAACAGCGGCAGTAATTTTGCGCTCTTCCTGCCTTAAATCAAGCCGCAAGACAACTCTGTCTACCCTCGGTAAAAGGCTGTCCGCCGGGCGCAATGTAAGCACCTTCGGGAAATCTCTGTTTTCGTAATAATATCCGTTTACAAACGCCTTACCGGGAAGAACTTGAATGTTCATCCCGAAAGTTCTTGAAACGCTAAGAAAATTCCCGCCAAACATTACACCGTTTCCGATAAATGAAGCAAAATAGTTCGCAAAATCCGAAGCAGTATAAACTCTATCCCCCAATTCGCTGTTAAAAAACGAGCTGTATTCAGCCATTTATTCCCCTCCTATATCCCAAAATATAACCTCCTGTAATTGATGCACGCAGTTGCCGTTATCTTAGAGTCAACGCTTTTATATCCCAAAATATAACCTCCTGTAATTGATGCACGCAGTTGCCGTTATCTTAGAGTCAACGCTTTTATATCCCAAAGTATAACCTCCTATAGCTAATCCGCACGTTTGCTGTTTCGTTACCGACTTCTGCCTTGAATTTAATAGTGTTTTCCCCAACCTGAATCTGAAAAAACGTACTTTCAAGGTCAATATGATGAAACGCATTACGGGCATTGCCTGATGTATCTGTGATAATAACGCTTTTGTTACCAAACGACGTGTCTATCGTCATAACCTCGTTTGAAGCTATCGGCGAATGTATTTTTATAAACTCACCCGTTGTAAGGTTATGAATTTCCGGTGTTTTAACAGGTCCCGGAATTTCAATAAACAATGGTGCTTCAACATCTCCTGTGTTGTTTAACACGGTCTGCCCCTTTGCTATTTCCCCGAAGATAATGCCTTCGTTTGCTATTTCAAGCGGGAATGAAAGCCTCGGGTCAATTTCCAAAAGCTGAAAGTTAAACGCATTTATATCCGCAATAAAGTTCCCGGGAACAACAACGGATAGGTTGAAATAAAGTATCCCATCGGGCATAGTGTAGTCCGCATCCAAGAAATTCGGTCCGTCAACTACTTGAACATCTTTAAAAACCTTTTCAATTCCTCTGCCTGATACAATTAAATCCCCAACAGAAAGAGGGTTCATAACGCTTATAATTTTCCTGCGCCATTCACCCTCTTCATGCTTGCTGTGCGTAACTAAACAGCCGTTTACCGTGACAACCCTTTCTGAAACATCCGCAAAAATCCGCCGCCGTCCCTTTTGATAAGGCGACTTAACCATAACCGCCTCTGCCCCTGTTCCATCCATTCCTTGTTGACTAAGGAAAAAAACAGGTGCGCTGTCACCAAAGAGGATAAAGCCTTCGGTTTGCTTGTTTACATATTTTAAGCGTAAAATATAACCGCCCCCTTGTTAAAAACTAAGCCCTAATCTGCGCATCATAATTTGATCTTTAACCATAAGCTCATCAATAGATGCCGGGGTAGGGCTGATATACGTAGGGCTGTAAACAAGCCCGCCGCTCGTTTCTGGTAATGCCTTTAATGCCTCTTGATGACCGCCTAAAGCTTGCGGCATGCTGCCAAAAGCCCTGTCATCGCTTCTCGTTTCCGCCATAACATTCCTTGCGCTTAACCCAAAAACTGCTGCTTCATTAGCCGAATGCCTTATATCCGACATGCTTTCGTTAAAGCTTGAAATATGCTCGACAGGTGAACCTGAAAACGGTTCAAAATAATTCATGCCGTTAAAGCTAAGCGCACCGGAAAATCCAACAACATTTGAATTAATCCCAACAGACCCACCGCTTGAAGCATTGCGAACTGCCTCTGCAACGCTTGCAAGATGTGATTGAATTCTGCCTGCTGTGCTGATTATCCCGCTTAAAAGTGCCTCACCATATTCTGTGCCTATTCCCAAAAAAACAGGAACAAAATCGCTTAAAATTCTGCGCTTTTCCCTCATTGATTCACGGATTATTTCCTCACGCCGCCCCGCTTCATGCGCTAAAACATCCGACTTTAACCCTTCCGACATTTCAAAGTTTGAAGCATCAAGCCTGTAAATATTAGACTGACTAAAAAGCCTACGGTTAAATTCGTTGCTGTGAGCAACGGATTCTCTGGTTAAAATCATCCCTTTGCTAGTCGTGTTTTCAGCATAATCATTAAGCCATCTGCGTAAAAAATCAGTCCTTGCTGATGTAACATCGTTAAGCATTGTTAAAGTACCCTGTGCAAATGATGTATTCAAAGCTGCCATCGGTCGGTTCATATCCGAAGCAAATGTAATCATCCTCCGCTGTGCATCAGCCAAGCCCGATAAATACTGGCTTGTATCAAGCGTTAAGTAAGCCGCAACAGTTCCCGCATTTACAGCCATTTATTCCCTCCTTCCCATTTTTGCAAAAAAGTAACAAGATCTTCGCCTTGTCTATCCATCAAAATTTCTTTCCCTGTCGAAAGCTCGTTTATAATGTACAAACAAGCCTCGTTAAAGCAGAAAGCTTCGTAACAGCCCGAAATTCCAATAATCTCTGACGGCAAAACCCTATATCTTTGGCTAATCGCCACTATTCTCAGTATTGCCTTTGATTTTACGAAATTCCGAAAGAGCTTTAACCCCCGACTGCGTATAGTTGAATATTTCAATCAACTGCAAATCAGTAAGGTTAATCCCGCTCTCACTAAGTTCAGAATAGCTCGGTTCAATCAAAGCCTCTTTAGCAACCAAAATCAAAAGCTCTGCCATTTCTTTAAACTCCATCTTCCCCTTAATTCCGCCGGTAAAAAGTTGTTCAGCCGCGCCAAGTAAAGGATTAGGAATCCCCCCGGAAACAGCAAGCTGTAAAAGCGACGGTCTGCGAAGCTTCGCAAAAAACCGAGCCTCCGCATCAAACGGCGAAAGCTCAATAACTTCCCCCGCTAGGTTAGTTCTTAGCTCGTTAATGCTTGTAACTCTCATGTTATCACCTCCTGTCTGTGATTTTACTTTAATTTCCTTGCAAAATGTGGTACAATAAGCCCATTAAATAATTAGGAGGATATTTATAATGGAAAAAAGTTATACACCCCTTAAAACTGCACTTATAGAAGAGTCTACTAGTTGGGCAAAAGCACCTACCATTTCAGACCTATTACAGAAATTTTTAGATGAACACAAAATTGGGGAAGAGCGCCTTGTACACATTTGCCCTATTGCGCGTGGAACAGGAGTTAGAGTTGATCTCTTGGTAACATATAGAGCATAACCTTTAAACAGATACCAATTTCCCCAACTTGGCTTTTTGGTTGCGCAAATTTTTAATTTCTACATAATAAACGTCCCCTTCTTCATGAACTCTGCTGAACAAACGCCTTTCTTCATTTGCTAAACCCCCAAAACAAAAAGCAACCCAGCCCGAAGAGAGCATGGATCGCTTTTTATGTTTAATTATGGTATAATTACTTTAACACAAGTGCATAAGGGCGGTAGGGCAAACTCCGAAAGGAGGGATGCTAATGTCTACATATGAAGTAATTTCGCTTATGTTCATAGCTATGACTTTTGTTACAGTTCTGATAAAGCTGATAATCTACATACTTGACGTATTTTCCAAAAGAAAATAACCCGCCACTGTGCTAAAGGTTTCGGGTTATTCTGCAATAACTAATAATAATCTAAAAGCCTTACCGCCTTTAAGCGGCTTGTGCCAGAAGAGAGTGTTGACAGCACTCTCTTCTTTTTCTTTAAAAACATTATACCAAAGCAACCTACCAAAGTCAAATCAAAAATTTGCTTTTCAGGGTAAATCATGGTATAACTATTTTAACACAAGTGCATAAGGGCGGTAGGGCAAACTCCGAAAGGAGGGATGCCGTATGTCATATGAAGCTATTACGCTAATATTCGTGGCGATGACTTTTGTCATAACACTAATAAAGCTAATGATTTACATACTTGACGTATTTTCTAAAAGAAAATAACCCGCCCCCCTGCTAAGGCATGCGGGTTATTTATTCATAAAACAACCAAAAGCCTTACCGCCTTTAAGCGGCTTGTGCCAGGAGAGAGTGCGTCAACACTCTCTCCTTTTCTTTAAAAACATTATACCAAAGCAACCTACCAAAGTCAAATCAAAAATTTGCATTCCGGGATAAATCATGGTATAACTATTTTAACACAAGTGCATAAGGGCGGTAGGGCGAACTCCGAAAGGAGGGATGCCGTATGTCATATGAAGCTATTACGCTAATATTCGTGGCAATGACTTTTGTCACAACATTAATAAAGCTGATGATCTACATAATTGACATATTTTCTAAAAGAAAATAACCCGCCCTCCTAGCTAAGGTATACGGGTTATGAAATAAAGTAATACCCTAAAAGCCTTACCGCCTTTAAGCGGTTTGTGCCAGAAGAGGGTGTTCGCCAACACTCTCTTCGTTTTCTTTAAAAACATTATACCATCACAATCCTACCAAGTCAACGAAAAAAATAACAATTAACAACAATCACCTAAACTCTCGGTAATTCATCCACCATCTCAATAACATAAGGTGCTTCTCCTGCTCTCGGAGCTGTTTTAATGATATATCTAGCCGAGAAAAACCTATCATCTTCAAACCCAAGCTCTATAGGCTCGCCTTTTCCGTTTGGCAGACTAAGTTTTGCATATCTTAATGTTATCCCGCTTGTGTCGGTCTCTTCTGTGTAAATATCAACGTTAAAGCTGTTAAGCTCCGGTTTGAACCCTGCCACAGGGGGAATGTACTTCATAAAATTCCCGCCTGCGTCTTTAGTAACTGTGCCGCCTTGTAAAACAGCTACAACTTCCGGCAAAAACATATTATCTTGAAATTCAACTTCGACCCCTTTAATCGTGGAATCAAATTGTCTTTGCGCCTTTAAAATGCCTTTGATAATAAGCTCTGTCCTTTTACCGTTTTCAATTAAAACCTTGGCATTTGCCTTTGTTGCCGTTGAAAAGGAATAAGCCCTACCCTCCTTATCTGTCAAAACGACAAGCGAAACGCCTGTTAATGCCTTTTCAAGTGCATTACCTCCCATAATTACCTCCTCCTTTTATAAACCTCATAAAACATAGTGCATGTATAAGCACGAACAGCATGATCAACAGCAATCCCGGTAGCCTCTCCTGTGCTTTTGAGCCAAAAAAGACCTTTAATGCACTGCCTGATTTCATTAATATATCTCGAAACATCACTATATTTACCAATAGGATAAAAAATAATGACCGAAACAACAGCCGCCGAGACAGATGCCCCGCCTAAAACGCTTTCACCATCCTCTTTAATAACCACGTAAGGTTCATTGCAAAATCCTTCATGCTGCCCGATAGAATAAACATTAAACCCGCCGTTGCTTAAGCGGTTATAAATCAGTTCAAAAATACTGCTTTTCAAATTAAGACCACCTACCTAACCTCTGCCTCTATCCTTCAAATTCATCCGCCGAGCTGCCATACGAGCAACAGGTAAAGCCCATCTTCTAAGCGTAGGAAATAAAACCGCCCAGTTTCGTTCATTTGCAAGTTCAAGGAATATCGAATGCCTTGTCTTACCCGTTAGAATGATTGTTAGTATATTGCCCCTAACACTTGAACTGCCGGAAATAGCACGCCTTGCATCTCCTGTAATATCATCCCAACGTGCTTCATTCTTAGCGATCTCCTGCAATTCATTTGCCGCTAAAGACCCCGCTTCCGCAAGCCTATTTCCGGCATTTACAGCAATCGCATCAACCCGTCTTATAAAGTCATGAATATGAACCATAACACCACCTCAACTTCCAATACCGACGATACTCAAATCAACAAAAATGCCATTCTCGGTATGTATGTCCACAACCGCAAACCGCTCCCCATTAATTTCAAGCATATCACCTCTTTTAACAAGTGCGCTTTCGCCATCATAAACAGCCAGAAAACCTTCCCTAAACCTAGGGCTTAACCTGCCTTTATCGGCAACATCAACTAAAATTCTTTGCCATCTTCCACGGTAATATTGCCCCGTAATTTTAGCAACAAACTCCTCACCGCAAGGCTCTGAAAATTCATTTAAAACAGCCCGGTAAACATCAGCAGTATCTGCCCGAACTAAAATCCCCCTTTTAACAAACCGAGCAGCCTGCCTTTCACATAAACTCATAAAACACCCCCAAACTAATGCACAATGATCAATGAACAATGTTCAATTACATCAACCGATTGCCCTTGACCTTCAAATTGTGCATTGTCAATTGTACATTGCCTCTACCCGTCTTTACGAACTAAAACTCGCCCAAGCCCGGGGCGATATTGCCGGGCAAGCGAAAGCCAATAATCCCGATTTCCCGAAACAGTAAGCCCGCTAGGCAGCCGAACCCCATCATTTTCAGCCTTCCGTATCAAAGCCATATAACTCGCCCTTCTTAAATCAAACCCAGCCTCTTCAAGAATCAAAACAAGCTCTTCATCCGTAAAAAAAGGAACATCCCCCTCACGAATATTAACCTTAAGCCTCTCCAAACTTTTCAAAACATCCCTCCCTCTTTTTAAAGCACAAATTACAAATCACAAATCACAAATAAAAGATTGACAACAAAAACCGTCAGAAGTTAAAATATTTTGTGCATTGTGCATTGTGCATTGTGCATTGTGCATTGTGCATTGTGCATTGTGCATTGTGCATTGTGCATTGTGCATTGTGCATTGCTTAAATCTCATGCACAAACTGCACAATCCTAACCTGCTTAGGCTCATAAACTCTAATCCAGTTATATCCATCCGCAAGCTCTGTTCTTGACGGGCCTTCCAAAAGTGCAACGCTCTCGCCTGTAAACTTAATTCCACGCGGATGAAGTATAAAATTCTTGCGGTTGATTAAATAATCAACACCCGAACCCTTCTTTCTGTCCCTGTCAACTTCTGCGGCAACAAACCCAACCGGAGAGCCATTACCAAACGCAACCGCTCCCTCGCCAAAAAGATATGTAGTATACTTTCCATCCTCGGTTTTAGGGCAGCTGTCATCAACGATAACCCTAATCCCCTGATAAGTATCAAAATCCGCATTTACTGAAGGGCGGATAACATCAAGCAAGTTCTGCTTTTTAAGAAGGGCCTTCGTGTCACTGTGCATAACAACCGCCGTAAGCTGTTCACTTGCATCGCCAAGAAGCTGCTGAGCATCAATAAACGCTTCCGTCGTCCAAGACTTACTGCCTGCTGTTTTTGTAATATCAAGAACATTACCGGACATTTCAGAACCGGAAAAAGCCCCATCCAAAATAGCGATAAGCTCCTTTTGCATATCTCTAGCCCAAAATCCGGCGACTAAATCACCAATAGCCGCCATAGGGTCAGCACCGCTCAAAGCTGCCGATAAGTCAGTCGCTCCCCACATTTTAGCCCTTCTGATAATCGGTGCTGCATCATTTCCTGAAACTATTTTACCGGCACTCAAATCTGCCCCTTCAATAACCTGTTCCGATTCCCCCAAAAGATCCTCAAAAAACGGCATGTTAACAACCGTTCCGCCCGCCGAAGCCAAATCATCAAACGCTTTACCGACAGTAATAATACCCGACTGTACAAGCGCACTTTGTTCCATAGTCTTCTTAACCACATAAGGTTCAAAAACCTCCGGAACGATAACATCATACAAATTTGTGTAACTCATATTTTCTTCCTCCTTAGGATTTTTTTGAGCTTAAAGCTCTAAGTCTTTATATTTAACAGGCTTGCCCGCTAAAATCATGTTTTTATTGCGCCGCCAATTAATTGGCAACGGTGCATAACCTCATTCCGCCATCTTTTCGGCGCAACCCTTTTCTCAAGGGGGCTGGTCGTTCATTTTCGACGAACTGCTCGCCCATGCAACCTGGGTGATTAAAGTTTTCTAAGGAAAACTTTAATCGGGGGTTTATTGCAAAAAAATAAGGCATATGCCTTATTTTCGTGTCTTGCTTTGTTCTTCAATGTAAAGATAGTCAGGTTTAAGTTTGTTTCCCTATGCGCTATACGGCTCAATCTTTATATTATATGCGAACCAATGGTTGAATAAAATCACTGTCATTGCGGGCTTTGACCCGCAATCTCACCAAATCAATGTGCTTACAAGATTGCGGGTCAAGCCCGCAATGACAAAAGTTTGTTTTTTAACTCTTGATGGGCGTATTATTTATAAGAGCTTCAATTTTCATTTCCCTCATCCGTAATTTCTTCCACTTCCCATTCAAACATTTCACAAAAATCACCAAAACAATTTTCACATATCCAGTGGTACTTATCTGTCGTACAATATGCTTTTTCGTCAGAATTGTTTATAACATCGGAACAAAAGCTACAATGATCATGACTCCATCCCGGTCTATAAGCTTCATAGTTAATATGCAGCAACCTCTTTTGAAATAAGTAATTCATCTGATTGGTTAAGCGCCAATCGTTATTTTCAACCATATCCTACATAAACTCCCTACAATACTTTTCAAGGTCTGTTGCATCTGGGTACTCATCAGCATATTTCTGCACAACTTCGTTTGATCTGGAAATAACAAGCAGCAAAGATGAGTCCCACGGGACTATTTCAATCTCTGCCAAAGGGTTTTGTATTGACACCGGCAGTTTCCAAAAGCCTGTATATCCGTCAGCAAAAGGTAATGGATGTATCAATGCATCCTCCAATTTCACGCTTTTATCAAATACGCTTGCCACACACCAAACAAAAATTGGGTCATACTTTTTCAAAATCTCCATAAGCTCTTCGCCTGTAACCCAAGCGTAGTCTGCCCCTATTGGAATTTTGGGTAAATATTCACATGTGAAAAAATATTCGGTTAATAGCCAATTGTATTTTTTGATATCTTCACCGAGTACGCTCATTACCTCTTTTAGATTTGTGAAGTAATTTGTTTTTAGTTTTTCAATTATTAACCCTTTCATGCTATTGAAATCTACCCTTAGCCACTTGTCAATTCGTCAAGACCATGCAAAACATAATACTTAATAAGTTCATCACCTTCAAAAACATACGCCCTCTCGCATTTAGAACAACACCACAAATCAAGGCTGGGCGGCGGTATCTTTGCCGAATCAATATCCCCAAGATTGACCTTATCCTCCCATTCCCTATCAGAATATACTACTAAACGCACATCCTCTTGATCTTCAGATAGTTTGTTCCCACACTCGCAGACCATGGACTTATCTTCTGATACAAAATCATACTGAAAGTTTTTAAGTTCCGCATGACTGTACAGGACATAATACTTAACAACTTTATTACAATCCCTCGTATCATTGTCATTATATGGGAAGGCATATGCTCTTTCGCATTCAGGACATCTCCATACATCGTAATCAGCGGATGGAATATCAGTTGAATGCATAGAACCGGTATTAATAATATCTTTCCATGCCCCGTTTAAATATACCCACCACTCTATGTCATTTGGTGCCATGCCGTTCCACATTCTGTGATCACATTCGCAATAATATTGCGCCATAATTTAAAAACTCCTCTCTTAGTTACGGATACCTAATGATTCCACCGTCAATCCATACTTCAATCCTACCGGGCAATCTTCCGTTAGTATATTGTCCCTTTAGCCTATTAATAAGTTCTCGCGCTTGCAGTTTTGACAAACCCGAACCTCGTGCATCAACTATAACAACGGCTGCACCCTGTTTGTTAAATCCATATTTAGCTCGTTTCATCCCAGTATTTGTATTTGCATTTTCTAAGGTCTTTATTTCAGTCCTTACGCCATTTACTTTCATATCAGGAGTGCCCTCGCCGCTTGTGGTACTGCGTGGAATCATTTCAATGGTTTTACCTTTTTTGACTAAATCATTAATCACACGCCATTCGCCCGGTGTTGGCTGATGCGGTGTGTCATTTGTAAAGCTCCCGGTTTTTCCGCTTCCACCCTGCGTATTGCCAAACCGACCACTACTACCCCCGCCCATCACTGCACCGCCTTTCTTACAGTGATGGCATAGTTCTCAATCCCAACAACATTAATACCTTGTTCCCTATATTCACCAAAAATATTATCAGGCGTACAGCTATAATTAACGATGGTATCGGGTTTTAATACCTTAACCATCTCTGCAAGACCTTTTACAAAGTATCTGCGGTCAGTTTTGTTTTTTGCTAAACTTTATCATTATTACATGTTAATTTTTCAATTCCATCACCGAAAACCACCAATCCAAAATCCTCACAGCTAGTCTCATAAAAACACCAATTTTCACTATCGCCTGATCCATCAATAAAGGATTCAAGCACAAAACCATTTTTGAAGTAAATTGATAGGTCTCCAAGTTCACTAACTTTAACCTTATCCACTATAAACTCAAAAGGCTCTGTTCCAATATACTTTGCAATCATTTCATCAAAGTAATTATTACCACGAATTGCCCAATTAAAAGAGTCCCAATCAAAAATTTCTTTTGATTCCATCTTGGAATTTTTGACTAATTGAGAGTTAGGCAAAAAGACATCAGATTTCGCAAGAAGAATTTTATCTCCACAAGATAATCTCATGCTGCACGTGATATCTAAAGCAAGCTTGCCGCTCATGATTTTTTTACAAATTACCTCCCCATTCTCATCCCGAACCAATTTACCGCTTTCGTCATAGCAGGCTAGTTCGCATTCTACCAGATCTCCAAAATTTGCTGTAATTAGTGACCCCGCCCTATCTAATGAACGTAATGGCTGTCCGTTCAAAACGGAAACAACTTCCTTTGTTTTATTTAAGTCCTCTTTTTTCATAATCCTTTTCTCCTCAATTCATCCTCAAAACTTCTCTTATTGCGTCACGAATAGCATCAAATCCACCGCCTGTCCTACTTATAATGTCATGAACTTCTCTTCTTTGTGCCCGAGTAAGCCTCACACCTAAGCTTCTTGCGGCAGCGTCAACTTGTGGATTTTGCCTATCATTAGGCATGGGGGTATTGCCGTGTTGTCTCCTGCCCAACTCTCTTGAGTTATGCCGTCCGCCTCTATCAGATTCATCACGATCCCTGCTTCGCCTGCGAAATCCCCCGCCGCCGCCTCCACCAAAGAACGAAAGAGTCATAGGCAGTAGCAACTTAAAATCCCACGTCATAAATTACCCGCCTTCCTAAAAGCATCTCGCCAATAGTTAAGCGTAATAATTTCAATCCCTTGCTTTTCATAGGGTTCAAAAATATCTATAGATTTTGTAGCATAATTTATAATGGTATCAGGCTTTAACACCTCTACCATTTTAGCAAGACCTTTTTTAAAATAATAACGGTCTAGCTTGCTCCTTATGCCTCCATTTGTACAGACAGCATAAGATCCTCCTTGCTCTAGTCCTTCAAAAGCAAATTCGTAACTTCTTTCATCAGCCCAACGGACGTTTGCTACAATGTCAACCCCATTATTCTGTAACCAATAAGCAATCGCTCTATTTCGATATGTATTCCAAACTTGCATAGCAAGCGGTAAATCTCGATAAAGGCTGTAATCTGGTGTGATAACCCCGCCGAATCGCTTAAACATCTCCAAATACTGCTTAGGATTATTCCAAACCCTCTCGAACAAATAATCGTATTCATAAAAATGTAACCACTGTTCATGATCTTTTGACCGCTTTGCAAGGTTAAATGGAATAGCCGCTGTTGGTTTAAAGTCAGTTCTCTTGATTAACGGAAACTCGTTCACATCACTAAATGAAGCTCCACAAACAAGCCAAGACTTAAATACATCAAGTCGAGGACACTCTTCAAAATTCTTCATAATTTACTTCCCTTCTAAAATAACATATCAAAAACAATATGCCAACAAAAAAAGCAACCCTTTATCGGATCGCTATCAAACTCGAATCACTTATTATACTCACCCGCCAACACCATCAACCTCTTAGCCTTCTCCGGCTCATTCCTCAATATCCGCCCTTGCTCTGTAAGGCTAAACCCCTCCTTAGACCAGGGGTTTTTCTTCTTGTCACTAACCGTTTTCCTGGGAAAACTCCCGACATTTCCAATAACCACCTTAGGCTCGTCCGCCCCATAAAACAAATAACTGTCACTCTCACGAAGTTTTTCAATCTGATCCGCAAACCCTTCAATCCCGCCGTCTTCCGAAATTGTTAACGAATTCATATCAAGCAAAGCACAGACTGCCTTAAAGTTACGGCCGCTTGCTCCCGCTACTTCACGCTCTAAAGCATGATAAAATTCCCTTTCATGCGCTACTTTTTTCATATCAGAAATTTTCGTTTCATATTCACTTTTCATATTGCCTATTTTTGTTTCAAGTTCCAAAATTATCGCATCTTTATCCGAATTATTATCAATCATCTCAAATCTTCCTTTATCATTATTTTGCTCCATTATTAGCCCCATCCCTTTCTATAGACGTTATACTTTAAAACGCTACCGACCAAGCGCAGAGATTTTTCGATAAGCAAGGCGACGGAACCTCGTCGTACCCGAAGGTACGGCGAGGTTCCGGCAACGCAGCTTATCGGAAAATGTCAAGTTTGGCGGTAGTGTTTTGGAGTATATCGTCTATATCTCTTCTTCTTCCAAAACAACATCCGCATCTGCCATTTCCGGATTCCACTTTTTAATATAACTTTTACGGCTCATAACTTTTGCGTTAACAGCCAAAATATCTGATTGCTTCTCGTCAATTTCATCTTGAAGCAGGGGATAAACGTTTTCACATCTAACAGCTAAATCATTAGGCACATCACAATCCTCCAAAAACCCCGCCTGTTTAGCAATTAAAATAACGCTTTTTGCCATCCATTCTAAAAACGGTCTCCAAGCCGCAAACTTTTCTCCGCTTCTGGTTTCAAGCTGCCAATAAAGTGCCTTAATGCTCTTTCCGCTGTTAAAATACCCTTTAAGCTCGCCCGCCATAACGTTCGGAACGCTTAAAAGCTCATACATATCGCTCTTAACACGGTTTAAAACATTCTCAATCCGTACATCATATGAAAATTGTGATTCCAGCTTATAAAGCTGACAAGCATTATCTCCCGCCGTAATTTCCTTCTGTAAATCAATTAAAGCCGCCGGTGCAATCACCATATCTTTAAGACTCTCCTCGGAAGCGTTAACGGCAACCGTTTGCGGAAACATGTTAAATCTTAACGCATCAATATCATCACTTGCAATCCGGTTATAAACCATCTGGCTGTCGATAAGCTCTGCAACATCACTTTCCCCCTTTAAATCTCCCGAAAGTCCATCATTTACAATAACCCGGGCAGGTATAAACGAAAGCCCTGTATCTGCATTTTCATATATGACATCAACAACATCTCCGTAGCCATTGTATACAGCTTCGTTGACATAACACCTGTTGCCTTTCATCCAATATTTCTGCTTCCAAACCCGTTGGTTAACTTTCTCCGCTTCATCATTAAGCCCATGGAAGAAGATAATTGACTCAAGCCTATCAAAATCACGTTCATCAACCGAATAAACAAACCCCAAGCTAGGCACAAAGTTAATGCGAATTTCTGAATCAATAACAGAAAGCTTAACAGCAACTCTCTTCCCAATAAAACAATCCCTCGCCCCTTTAATCAGCTTTTCCGAAAACACATTATAAGCAAGAACCCGTTTGAAAAACTCTGAAACCCTGTCCGCAGCCTCCTTATCAGCCGCCGCAAACCGAAATTCAGGTTCCCTCCCAAACAAAAACCTCGCCTCTTCCTTAATCAGTTTCTTAATAAAATTAGCCCGCTTCCTTGTAGGCTCATAGTCAAGCCCGTCAGCAACCTCCCAAATCTGACCTTCACCTTCATACATTTCATAAAGCGAAATAATCTCCGCCAAATCACGAAGAACCTCACGCCCGTAAAGTCCCTCAAGTTCCATTTTAATGATATCCATGTTACTTAGCATAAAAATCCCATCCTCCTAAAATGATATAGTCAAATGATACTAAAGCGGCAACAAAAATTCTGTGTTTTGCACTGCTTTAGTATCATTTGACTATAATAAAAAAAGCCACTCCTAGTAAACTAATGAGCCGCTATTAATTATAAATTATCAGGTTAAGCACCTATTCATCTGATTGTACAATAAAATTAATTACTTGTTATCCTTGCCTTTAGCATTTTCCTCTTCACTTGAACTGCTTTTCGCCGCCTTATCTTTTACTAAATAATCCAATAGTTTGTGTGTTATAGTTTCGAATGATTGCAAATATTGGGTATTATTTATGTATTTAACCATAAATGCTAAAAGGGCACAAATTTCAGCAACGACAACAGTAAAAATACTAATCATTAATACAGTCGATATCGATATACAACCAATAGCATCTAAAATCAATAATACAAAGGCAACAGCGATGGTAATAGAGAGCAACCAACAAATAAACCTTATAAACTCAGCTCTCCACTTCTTTTTTTCATTTTCCTCTTCTTCGTTCAACTTATATATCTTATTTGCAATGCTCAAAGAATCTTGAAGTATCTGCATCTTTAATTCAGACTCACTTTTATGCCCGGAGTCTTTTTCCGAGCAATCTATAATACTATAAGCATCCTCCTCATTGCCATCAAGAGTTTGGGTCTGAATGGATTTTGCGATAGCATCTAAAATATCCTTTTCAATTTTTTCATCCACGATATCCAAGCCCCATTTCTTTAAGCCGAATTCCCATAGCAATCTCAGAAACATCAAATATTTCTGCTAAATAGAAGGCAACAGGAAATGGCGTACTGTTATATATCCTTTTAACCTCTTCGGCGGGCATCAATAACTCAGCAGCAAATATATTCGCTTCTCTTTCCATTTTATTAGATCTGCCGCGAAAGCTAACAATTGACCTGTTTTTATCTTCATGCCCATTCATATGCAAAAAATAATGACCAAGTTCATGCGCAATGGTGAATCTCTGTCTAGTATCAACATCATTTTGATTAACCACTATAAACTTATTATTTTTATCTGAAATTAGCATAACTCCTGATATTTTTTCCCCCTTATGCTCCTTTTCAAGCGGCTCTAAGTTCTCATATATGATTTTTATGCCATACTCTTCACATATTTTTTCCAGGTCAACGGGAAGCTCACCATTCCAATTATTCGCCAAAACATCTTTTGCATTTTTGATCTCAGCCATCTTAAACACCGCCTTTAGCTTCTTCTTGCCTACATAATATAACAATTTGTTAAAAATTTCAAGCCCCATATGCCATCACCTCTTGTAATATATAGGCGGCATTAAAGATTTATAAAGCGAAATCTTTAACGCCCTCCTATGAATTAGTGAAAATATTCGGCGATAAATAATAAGAAATTATAGATGTTTATCACCGAATATATAGTATGCAACATTGAAGGATTATGATTCCGAACTACCTCCGTCCTTTCCCGCTAAAACTCTTAAACTCTTTAACATCCAAAACCTCAATCCCATCAAGCCCATACCAAACGGCACTAAGCGTATGAGCATCTATATTAAACTTATCAGCCACAAAACCGCCAAAGCCATCCTTTGCATAACTAAGCCCTGAAAGCTCTCGAATAATGTTCGGGCATCTGTCAGAACATATTATCCGTTTGAACCGCTTAACCTTCTTCAAATTAGCCAATCGGCTGCCCGGAAACTTCCTAGCCCCAATCATTTTAATCCCTCGTTTATTAAAATATGATATAGTCTTGGGTTCTGCGCTGTCTGCCCAAATAACCTCTCCATTTAAGTCAAGCTCCAAAAGCTCATCAGCCGTAACATCATCAGTCATTCGGTTTTTGTAATATTCACGATATAAATAAAGAACCTTTTCGCTAACATCTATAACCATCCAAACAACTGCATTAAAGCTCGTCTCAAATCCAAAATCCATCCCAATTCTGTAAAAAGGTCTGGAACTCTTCTCAGTCATTGCAATGACATCTTTATGCGGCATAACCTCAAACTGCGGAAAAACCCGTACCCCACAAACCCCAAATTGCCCAAGCCGTGCAACCCGATACAAATCTTCGTCATATTCAATAAGCTCATCAAGCTGACTAACATAATCGCTCGTAATAAACGAATTATCCATGACTGTCGAATGATTATAATAAACATCCCCAATGGAAAGCTCTTTCGTTTGATAAAATTGCTCTTCAATTCCATTGCTCTCAAAAAAATGCCGATAAACCCAATTGCTTTTATCTACAGGATTAGTAGTCAGTAAAAAATGAAGAGGCAGCGTCGGATGACGCAGCCTCCCTAAAAGCTCTTTAAACCCTTCATATGAAACCTCAGCACATTCTTCGACCCATACAAGCGTTATGTTGTTGATAGACTTAATCTTTTCCGGCTTATCCATCCCCTTAAATAAAATCTTCGAACCGTTGCAAAACCGAATTTCAAGCGGTGACGAATGTATATCAACAAACTCTAAAAGCCCAATGTCTTCAATAATCTCAACCAAAAGCGAAAAACAGCTGTCCTTTAATGTAGCATAAACATTCCGAACAACAATCGCCGTCCGCTTTTCCATAAACAGCTTAACAATAAGCTTCAAAGCCGTGTGATAGCTCTTCGAAGACCCATATCCACCAACCAATAAGTAAAATTTATGATCAAAATCCCATAGATATCTTTCGAAATGAGCATTCACTTTTTTGTTTATTTTCAAGCTTTTCCTCCTCAATTAACTAGCACAAAGAAAACCCGGAGGTAGCCGCCTCCGGGTTTTCACTTTGTTGCATTACATAATGGGTTTATTGCCTTATCAAATTATATCAAAACTAAATTTTCCTGTCAATGGCTAATTTTCCTGCGGCTCGGTATCTTTTCACAGCTTTATTATGTTATATATCAAGTCAATAACATTTTCTATATCATTCTTAGCCATCTCATATACCATATCAAGCTTAATATCCTCATAAGAGTGGAACAGCCTGTTTCTGAGACCTATTAGCATATGCCATTCATCCTTAGAATATTGCTCCATAAACGATTTGCTAAGCCCATTTGCATTTTCCCCTAGTTGACCTAACGCATAAAGAACTGAATCCTGTAAGTCCAAATCAGAAATAAACTTGTCAGAAGTCACATTTTGCATTCTTCTGTTTACTCTAAGTGCGAATTCTAACATGCTTGATAACAGTCTTCTATCTTTAGCGTTCATAAATAACAATCCCTTCTTTCATTATTGAAGTATAAGTTTGAGATGGATTCCTAATTTCAGACAACTCAAATATGTCTGTTCTCAACGGAAGAGCTTTATCAATTTTATATATCGCACTAAACAATTTACCCCCTCTTAATAAGCCGCCGCTATCTATTACCAAATCAAGGTCACTAGACTCCGCTTGTTCCCCTCTGGCATAAGAACCAAATACAATAACCTTCCGTAAGCCAAGCTCATCAGCCACTTCCGATATTGCACTGCTTAACATCTCTAAAGATGGCATATTTTCACCTCTTACACAAAACTAACCGAATTGTAACATTACTGCTATTATGATAAATTAAAGGTATCGGGATGTCAATACATTTGGTTGCGGTAACAAAACTAAGTGTAGTCATTTAGCGAGCTCCTCAAATGCTTTAATATGCTTTGACATAATTCGTGAAGCCGCATTATCTACGTCAATATCATCTGCAACAGCAATGCCTTGTCGCAGCATACTATAATCTAAAATAACATATCTTGGTGCGTTGTTTTTCAAAATTATCGCCGTTCCCTTTTCATCAACAATGCGAGCGACCTTTGAAAAATTCTGATTTGCTTCTGAAATAGAAATTAAGTTATCAACATTTATGTTCATATCATCACTCCTTTGCGCTAGCATATCACGAATTTAGGTTAAATACAACCTAAAAAATTTCCAACTTAAAACCGTGTTGTATATTGTATTGCAAGGGTAATCTTTGTCATAAATTAATCTTCATCCAAGACAGATATTCCAAAATAACCGGTAAATTTGCTTCTACATCAGGGTGATTTTTATTCGATAATTTATTCAAATACTTCATACAGCTTATCATTTCTCTGGCATGAGATTCCTCAAAAGATAGGATCATCCTATCTTTGGTTCTTTGGCTTAAAGTTTCTATAAGCCCTTTGCTTAACTCTAACTGCTTCAAAAGTTCATCTACTGTTCTCACGCCTTATCCCCCTAAACTTGTAATCTCAAAGCTAAAAGATTGTATCAACCAAAAGCTGGTGCACCTTATCCTCGTTTTATTACTTATTATATCATCCCTGTTGTGCTTTGCAAGCAAAAACCACTCATCTGTCTTTTCCATTGCAATTTTATACAAAGCAATAACTGTCAAAAAGTAGACATTTTGACAGTTATCACTTCTCACTATTCGCCCTAAACTCCCTCAATCGCCGATAAAAACTGGATTCCTTCAACCCTGTTCGCTCCAAAGCCTCTTCAAAAACTATCTTTCCGCTTTCCCATTCTTTAACCAGCTTACTAAAATCATCAGGAGGTTTTTTGACAGGCCGCCCAAACTTAACCCCACGTGCCTTGGCAGATGCAATCCCTTCCGCTTGCCGCTTCCGAATACTCTCTCGCTCATTCTGTGCCACAAACGACAAAAGCTGCAAAGTCAAATCGCTGATAAACGTACCTAGCAAATCTTTTGCCATCCTCGTATCAAGCAGCGGCATATCAATAACAACAATATCAATCCCTCGCTCCTTGGTAAGAATGCGCCACTGATTCTGAATTTCCTCATAATTACGCCCAAGGCGGTCAATGGATTTTATGTAAAGTACATCCCCCTGCCGAAGCCTTTTGACAAGCGCCTTATATAACGGACGTTCAAAATCCTTACCGGATTGCTTATCAATAAATATTTGCGCCTGCGGAATTTTTAAAGCCTCTACTGCATCAAGCTGTCTGTCTTCATTTTGATCTACCGTTGATACTCGTACATATGCGTATTCTTTAATAGCTATCAGCCCTATCTTTTATGTTAAAAACAAAATCGGCTGCATAAAATATGCAACCGGATTTCTTTTAGGTTCATCAATTATTAATACTTTCCCACAAGTTTATGCGTGTTTTTAATTATGGGAAAAAGGGATTAGCTCTGTCTGTTAATCTGGCGTAATGATGCATCTATTGCCTTGGTCTAAAAATCCAAGCTCTGTTAACATCTGCATTTTCATCAGCAAACTCAAACGTGATCGAAATATTCCCATGTTCAATGTTTACAATATAGCCTCCGCTTGCATAATGTTCATTATGAATCATATCATCCACTCGTTGGCGATATGTTATATTTGCAAATACTTCGCTTAATCTGCCAATTCCTAAATTCCAAGCTGAATTGTTGATAGTGTACTGGCTGTCAGTAATAACGATTAAGCTAATCGGGTTGCCAGCAAAATAATTAACTATATTCGAAAGAGCAAATCCGCCAAGTGTCCCGGCATCACCAACAACAACGAAAAACCCTCTAAACGAAACAAACTGCCCTCCGGTAAAAGCGAAGGTGTCAAAAGGTGATCCATATTGCTCAATTATTTGCCCTAATGTCATAGAGAAAATTTCGGGCAAATTAATGTTTCTGCCTAAATTCGCCGGAGATTCAGGCTCGGCGATAGGCTGAGTGCTAATAAGCACAGTGCTTGACTCACTATTTCACCCAACATCATACTCCACACTCTCAAACACAGCTCTCATCTCTAATTACCCCCATTGTGTTTTTTATATTGCAGCAAATTATAAAGCGAAAAACAAGACATTTTGTGTGGTTTCCTGCAAAAAATAAGACTCTCACCTAAAACACAACTACGCTTATCAGCTTTTACAAACACAAGCGAAATTTGTTGAAAAATACATATTGATGTGTTAAAATTATACCGTGAAAAGACATATGAAACGGCACAACCCTCTGTATAAAGCCGGCGGTTTTTCTCGACGCCGAGATTATACAGAGGGAGGTGAATGAGAATGGTGAATATCTTAGTAACTCTAGGCAACGTAGTACTGTCAATTATTTGTTCTATCGCAGGTAATATTCTTGATAGATACATACAGCGACATGCTAAAAGTTCCCAAAAGTGCGAAAAGAGCCCGCTCTCCCCAGAGTAATAGCCCTTTTCCAAACCGAAGTGGGCGCAAATCTGCGCCTGCTTCTTTTTATGCGTTCATTGTATCAGCTTACAGCTTATATGTCAAGATGACCACAATAGGCTAATTATGCGAAAAAAGTCCTCCGTTTAATTACCTTTCCACAAACACAGATGCGAAATTTGTTGAAAAATACATATTGATGTGTTAAAATTACACCGTGAAAAGACATATGAAAAGGCACAACCCTCTGTATAAAGTCGGCGGTTTTTCCTTACGCCGAGATTAGAGAACCCGGGCGGCACGTTTTGAATTGTGCGAACGTACTTTGCGCACAATTCAGTGCCGTTTTCGCTGAAGGCGAAAATTCTGAGTACAGAGGGTTGTGAGGTAATGAATCCTTTGTTTGTGATTGGTAATGCTGTATTGTCTATAGTCTGCTCTATTGCAGGAAACATAATAGACAGGTACATACAGCAACACCGAAATAACGAAAAGGGCTCTTGCCGACCAAAGTAACAGCTCTTTTCTAAATCGAGGCAGGCGTGTAATCTGCGCCTGCTTCTTTTTATGTAGTTATTATATCACGGTTTTTAGGCTAGCGTCAAGTTTCAAAAACTCTTAGACTACATTAATTTTTGATTATTATCTCTCGTTATCATAACCACGTCTTCTGCCGCAATCCTTGCATATTACCTCAATAAATCACTCCTGAAAGTTCATCTTCCAAAAATAACTAGCTAATATGGCAGTATCGGCAAATAAGACTTTTTATCACGCCATTCATACCCACATTTACCGCATTTATGATACATATAATGAGGGTCGTCCGCATGAGATATTTTATAAGGGTGCTGCTCTCCGCAGACTGGGCATTTTTCGTCCATGTTAGCACCTCCTCTTTGCTTGCTAACTGTCATAAGCCGTACATTTTGACATAGGCCTCTTCAGAAGGCTTTTTTTGTCGTTAAAACAGGTTTTTTGCAAAAATGTATTGCATTTTTCTCTGTCGAATGGTACAATAGGCAACAAATTAACAGCTGTCAAAATGTACACATTGTGACAGCTGTTATCTATTTCGATTCACCTTAAATTCTCTTAACTGCCCTCCCGCAAAAACCGAATTTCAACATTCTTATTATCCAAATTCAGTGCCGTTTTCTGCCGCTCAAATTCCGCTTTAAGCCGATCAAGCGGAAACATGTTAAAATACTTCGTAAGCCATTCCAAAGCTTTATCCCGATCCGCAAGCTTTATTTTTGCGCTTCCATCACTCGAAACACCAACCTCCGAAACAACCCCGCCGTCAACATCCGGCGAATCCTTAAAAACAACTCGATTGACAGTCTTAACCTGCATCTCCTTACTCTTAGGATCATAAACTTCCGCCTCGCAAGCCCCAAATTCAACATAATCTGTAATATCCGCAAACGCTATCCTCATCTGCCGCTCAACAACATCCCCTTCGCTATTCAAAAAACATTTACGCCGTACCTCCTTAAGCGATTCAATCTCACTCCAAACCGCCGGATCACGTACAAGCTCATAAGCAATCGCTTTAACATCCTCCCCTGAATACCCCGCAGCCTTTGCCGCCAACTCAAGATTCCAACTCTCAACAAAACTAAAGCAAAAAGCCTTCTCTGTTTCAGTAAGCTCTCGCTTAACCGATTGTTTTTTAGTCGTTTTCTTTACTTCCCCCATTTTAAACTCCCTTCGAATTATATCTATAATATTGCACAAATAAAAAGCAATCCCTAATTGAGAGATTGCATGTCTGAATAAATTTTGCTATATTATTTTATAGTTTCTGAATTTCAGAAAAAATAACCCGCCCTGATAGCAAAGTCGGAATTTTCACCTTCGGCGAAAACGACACTGAATTGCGAGCAAGATTCGTTCGCACAATTCAAAGCGTGCCGCCCGGCTTCTCCCGGGTTCTTTGTCGTCGGGTTATTTTTTAACTCGCAAGCCTTGCCGCCTTTTATACTCGTATCCTCTCAAAACAGTAGCAGAAAAACGCAGAATTTTTTCGCTAGACTAGGAAAAAGGTTCTTAGCGTACCCGAAGGTACGGTAAGGTTCTTTTGATATGTACCGCCAAGAAGGGCGGCCGCCAAAGGCGGCTTTTGCGTAGCAAAAGTACTGAGA
>WRBF01000023.1 GCA_009784685.1 Defluviitaleaceae bacterium
GTTTTGCGCCACTCTTCGTTAAAAATTCTTGAAATACGTTCAGTATTTCTGCAAATTTTTGCCTCGATTGACACAAAACCTGCTGAAAATCTGTGCATTCCCGATAGTGGGAACACGCCCTAGTACATATCATCGACTGAAAGCTCCGTAACAGCACCTGCTGTGCTAGTCGAGCTTGCAGTCACTTTCAACATATTATCTTGACTTATATTAAATATAACCTTTACTCGCTCTGCTCCTTTTTGGTTCTGGGGTATGCCTCTAAGAGATGTTCCACCCAGACGTTTCATACCTTCTTCGTTTACTGTTGCAGGCAAAATGCCTTCAGATGCAATTGCATTTTCATAAACGACAATTGCCATACTTGTAGCATCGTCAAGGTTAGTCATCAGAAGTTCGTCAGCTTCTACAGTAAGACCACCTGGGGGTATATCCATGCCGCGGCGAACAACTTCCAGAAATCGCCGCCCTGATATTTCAAGTCCAAGCGGGTGAACAGTCCGTTCGTTAACTGAAAGTCTTTTTTCAGACGGAGAAGTTATCATGTTGCAGTAGTAAGCAGCCCCTTGTGAAATGCTAAGCGCAGGGCTTATACGAGATCTAAACGGTGCTTTACCAAACTTCTCTTCAATTTTATCGCTTATAAGCGTAATGGAAGAGCTTCCTCCCACTAAAAATATTTCATCAATCTGTTCCGCTGTAACTCCTGCCGCTTTCATACAGCTATCCATACAGCCAAATGTAATATCTATAATGTCGTTAACGCTTTTTCCCTTAAATTTTTCGAAAATTTCAAGTGAATCATCAAGTTGATTAACCCGTTTATGATTATAAAAATCATCACAGGTTATTTCCATATTTATATTAACAATTTTAGGCTCTTGTATAAACGGTGCAAGTATAATTTTTGTGCTTTTTGATTTTGAAAGACGCTCTTTTGCTTGATTCGAAGCTTGTAATAACCTTATTAATGCAATTTGTTTGCTGCGAACCGAAACGCCGTCATCTGTATCAAGGTCAAACAGGTCAATAACCCCGTCCGTAATTTGCCTAAACTGCTCGTACACCATGTCCATTATAATCTTGTCAATATCATTCCCTCCAAGATCATTATCTCCATAGGTGCTTAAAATAGTAATGCTCGGTTCTTCAGTACCAGGCGAACAAACTTCAAGTATACAAGCATCAAATGTGCCGCCGCCAAAATCGTAAATTAGAACTTTTTTATCTGATTTTTCGCCTATCGCATAACTTATTGAAGCGGCGGCAGGCTCTAAACGCAGATAAACGGCATCTTCGTCGAACCCTGCTAAAATCGCCGCTTTTTTTGTTACTTTTTTTTGCTTATCAGTAGAATTGGCGGGCACAGTAATAACACATCCGTTAAATTCTGTAAAAATTCCGAGCTCATCTTGAATATATTCTTCTGCTTTTTGCTTCATGTAGGAAAGTATTTCACCGGCTATTTGCTCCGGTGTGAATGAAAACGAATTGCCGTCCACGACTATGTCTACTTTATTTTTGCTGCCGAAAAATCGTTTGACAGATAAAACAGTGCTTTGAGGATAAATAATAGCAGCTTCTTTAGCTTGAACACCAAAAACACGCATGAGCTTACCTTCATCTTCCAGGTCAGGCTCAAACTGAATAGCCGTTGGAAATATATTGCTCCCATCTATAGGGATTGTTTGAACTTCGCCCATTTCAGCATTATAAATGCTAACAACAGAATTCGTAGTTCCAAAGTCTATACCAAGATATAAACCCTTTTCCAAGTCAAGTTCTAGAATTCCCATAAATACTACTCCTTTAGTTACTATGAAAAAATTGCTTCGCTGTTATTAATTTGGCCACACTTTAAATATTAATCATTTTTCCGACGATAGTTTTCGGGGGTTTCAAATAGCCCTCAATAATAGCTTCAGCTTTATCAAATCTTGATTTTTCCAGATACATTAGGCATTTATTAATATCCGAAAACTTTCCTAAATTGCCCATTCCAATCATAGAATTATTTATAAATACCTCTTCTTTTGTGAGTATACTGCCTGATCGCATTTCTTCGCTTATACAATATATTATTTGCTCGCCATAAAACATAGTAACTGAGGCAAGATATATCCCGAATCTCAAATATTTCATAGGTTTAACTTTAAATTCTTCGCTTTCTGTAAACTTATAATATAAAAGCACAGAAGCCCCAGGGTTAGATCGATATAAAAATGGCTGTTTTTTTTGAACGTAAGGTGTTACCAATTCATCTAGCCTGCATTTTTTCATTGCCGGCAAAATAATCCCATCCTCCTCCATAAAAACAGCAGCATCATTCAATATTTTCGATGCATACACCGACCGCATTCCTGTCTCACAGTAAAATGTACAAAGCGCATATGATAGAAGCTTGTCTTTACCCTCTTCATATATTTTCTCCAAAGTTTCTATAGCTTCAAACGTTAATTTTGTGCCTTTAGCAATTATTTCATAAATACAGCAATAAGTAAATAGCTCTATACATTTGTTTTTTTTGTCATCAGCCACTTTATAAAGATTTGCAAAGGCTTTTTGCGATGTTTGGCTCATAGGAGGGCAATAAGCACCATTTTCTACGACAATTTCTGCAATTTCAATCGACATAATGCCTAAATCCATTAGTGCTTCAAACAGCTCTTCATATTCTCCAATACCACCCTTGTAATATTTTATAACCGTATCAAGAGCCGAGGGAGAATACTGCCTGCGGATTAAAAGCTTAAATGCCTCTCTTGCAACATGAGAGGAAAACATTGAATTTTCAGCTATTTGATTTATAGCCTTTAATAAATCCTCATCTGAAATAATTTGCAATCTTTTATTAATAAACCAACAGAGTTTATCATATGAATGACTTTCAGCAAGCGATTCGATAATACTTGTTATATGGTTTTCAGCAACATATTGGTCATCAACTGTAAGATACCAGTCAAATGCTTCTTCATAATCGCCTTTCTTACACATAATGTTTGCAATTTCAGCACAGATTTGCATTTTGAATTCATCTGAAATATTTCGCATATGTGCCGATTGCTTTAAAATACTGAGAGCATCCTCAGGTGCTGTTTTCTTATTAAGAATATGGCTTGACAAAGAAATTAACATTTCATCTGAAAAATATTCTTTTCTATATAAATACAGGTATGTCTCAATATCCACATTTTCAATTATTTTACGAATTTTCGGTTTTGCATCTACAATAACTGCCTTATGAATATCATAACAAACATAGTCAAAGTCATCAGTTAGAATTTTAATTCTTGTATGCCCGCCTGTAACAGCGTAAACTCTTGCGTCATTACTCTCTTTTTCAGATATCCATATATGTGTTACAGATTTGTTTTCGAATTCAGCTGAATAACTGAATAAACCATCAAAAAGTGCTTGATCTAACTCTTCAACATAGGCTTTAAGCGAAGTATCATTACTTGAAGCATCAAGCATATATTTATATAGGCTGCAATAAGACCGACCTTTTTTACCGACCCTAATTGCTCTTTTTCCAAACTCAATTATTTCTTGTTTATTTACAGAAAGAAGGTCTGCAAATTTTCTTTCAGTTATAATTAAATGATATACAAACGCAATTGAACTATCATTTTCTACTGAATCTTCCAGAAATCTTATTATAACATTACGGCTTATATCCTCATCATTTAAATTTTCTGCTGATTTAACTATCGCTTTGTAAATTCCATCAATTTGTAGTTGTTCAGCTCTCTTATAATATTCATATTCATTTTTACCAAAATCGCCTCTTGCTATATGGGATTTACATATCACCTCAAGCAAAAAACTCTGTTTATATTTGTCATAAAGCTTATAAAGTGTTCCGCCTTTAAAAAATAAATCATCCGCAAGAATTTTCTTATTACGCATAATTACATTACGAATATCAACATCTTTTGTAAGAGCCCAATTAATAAACCAGTTTAAAATCTGTTCTGTGCCTGGTTCGGATTCTTTTTGGAAAAATTTGTATAGATATCCTGCCAAGTAGCTGCTGTGACATCCTTTTTTATAACATTTAACAAAATATTCCCCTGCTTGCACTGTATTCCCTTTTTCAAGTGCTAACACCCCAAGGGCAAGAGGGAAAATAAAATGATCGTATTCTATTTCATATTCTTCAAGGGTTTTCATTTCACGAGAACGATCCAAAGACCGCCCCCTTCTTAAATCACAAAGGGCGAGCAAAAACATAATAGTTCCATATATTTCGGGATTGTTAGACCTGTAGTAAGCTCTGTGCTTTGCAACACTGTTTAAAATTGACAATGCTGTCTCTATATCATCAGCTTCGATAAATACAAGTGATGAATAAAGCAGATAAGGAACAGATAACTTCCGACCGTTTACAAGCTTCTCAGCAATTGTCATCGCTTTTTTTAAATGTTCTATGTTTCCGGTTATACGGTAATCAAGCAATAATTTAAGTCCGGAAGCAACTTGGTTTTCTTGCCCTTTAAAGCTGACTTCTCCAACAGTTACATCAAAATATTCTTCAACAGGACCATGAACTGAATCAATCTTAACACATATCTTATCTTTAAAAAATGGCAAACGCCTAATCCCAAGCTGAGCAATCTGAAGTGTGGTTAACCTCGCAAAAAAATAAAGTTTAGTCTGATTTTTAACTTTAACATCTTGTCTGTCAAACTTAATAGTATCCTGATCAGAGCTTGCGCTTACTGTTATTTCATTGTTGTCACTATTTTTAATTAACACATAGCCTTTTTCATGATTTGCAAATTCAGACTTTTGAAGATTTATAGAAAAGCCCGGTGAATTTTTCTTTAAATAAGAAGATGATTCTTTAACATCCAGAATAAACGACAAAAGTATTGCCGGGTCTTCAAATTTATTGAGAACAAAGAAGTTTTTAAGTGCCCTTCCGATATTTGTGTCCTTAATAATCGTGTCATAAACATCTATATGCTTATATGCCAAATGTTTAAGCCACTGCCTAAATTTATTAGAATAAAACAACGTAGTTGTTTCTGTTTCATGCTGCTTTGCACAATTATAAAATTCACGTAAAGATGTTATGCGAAAATCGCCTATAGTCTCAAGAACATATGGCATAGATTTCATAGTTATAGGAAGTATCATCTCTCCGCCATTTGAAGAAACTGTAATGTGTGTGTTTATAATTTCATCATTTTTTAAACTTGATAAATCAGCTGAAAACCTTATGCGGGCTTTGTTTTCATCAAATTCTTTATCTGTTATATTTACCAAGTCCTTGTCTTTAGCAAAAACCGTGCCGCTAACATGTGAGCCGCCAATGTTCTCAACAAAAAAACTTCCTTCATATTTGCCAGATGCCTCAATAATTATTTCAGGCGGCTTTAAAGAAAGGCGAGGAAGAGGGTATTCAAGTATTTCATAAATGTCCATCATATATCCTCAAATGTTTAAATTTTAAGCTCTTATAGCTGTTCCGGTTGAAAACCGCTTCAACTAGACACAGTAGACTAGGAAGCGACAACGACACGGCTATAGGCACACTGGGCGGAGCTGACAACGGCGTGCATTAAAAAGATAAGTCTGGTGTGGTGATTACTAACCGGAACAGCTATATATCCATTACTTATGATTTTAACAAACTTTATGAAAAAATTCAACAATGAAAACTTTGTCACTAGCAATTTAAAAAAATTGATGTTATAATACTTGTATTAATCTACAAAATATATATTACTATATACACAAAGAAGCAAACTAAGAATTACGACTAAAAGGCACACAAAACCTACCTTGCCGGTTAACGCCGATTCTTGAAATATTTTGATGCACTGCTAGGGTGTGTTCGATAATTCGCTTTCGTTAGATTTTTGAGCGTTTTTTCGATAAGTGCTTTTGCGGAAAACCGCACATACCCAAAGGTACGTAAGGCTTTTCCGCAAAAGTGCATAGCGGAAAATAAGCCGAAAATATGACGGAATGGAATTATCAAACACACCCTAATTTTTCGGAGGTAATAACATGAAAAATATATACGACGGCTTTGAGGCTTTAAGGCCTGTCAAAAAAATAAATGTTCTACAAAAAGAGGAAAAAGAAATCATACAGGTCAAGCCTGTTTCTGATATAAGTAAAGCTGCTCAAATCTCGACTAATGAAATTGATGAATCATCAGGTTACGACCCGGATCTGATGTCTTTTGTATTTGAAAAAAGCTTTGAATGTCCCGTTTGTGATAAGCCATTTAAAGCCTATTCGACCAAAACAAAAGTAAAACTTGAAAGCGTCGATGATGATCTTATGCCGACCTATACACCGGTTGATCCTCTCTTATATGATGCATTAATTTGCCCAAGCTGCGGCTACTGTGCTTTACGCAGCAATTTTGCATCAATAAATGACCGTCAGGCTGAACTTATTCTTGCAGAAATAACTCCTAAATATAAACATAGACCTCACCCACCAATAATGAGTATTGATGGCGCAATCGCTGATTACAAAATGGCTCTTTTAAACTGTGTAACCAAAAACGGCAAACTGAATGAAAAAGGCTATATATGCATGAAACTTTCCTGGCTTTATAAAAGAAAAGGGGATATAAAGAACGAACTTGCTTTCGTTAAGCAAGCATATGAAAACTTCACTGAAGCGTTTTCAAAAGAGTCTTTGCCATTTTGTGGGCTTGATGAAAACACAGTTAATTATTTATTAGCAAGGTTTACAATGAAGCTAGGGCTTCCTGAAGATTCTATGAGGTTTATATCAAGGATTATTACATCACAAACGATTAACCCAAGGTTGAAAGAAAGAGCAATTGATATGAAAGAAACACTTCGGGCAATGATTGATAAACCAACAAAGTAAAATGCTTTGTAGACGCTTGAAAATGTTGCAAATAAATTAAATTTATTTTATAATGTTTCGGGCATAGTATTTCGCACCCCTAGCTCAGTGGATAGAGCGTTCGCCTCCGGAGCGAAAGGCCGCAAGTTCGACTCTTGTGGGGTGCATTTTCACTAGAGCGTGTGAACATATTCACACGCTTTAACTATACACACGCCCTAATGTATAATTTTTGAGGAAAATTAAAATGATTTACAAAAATCCAAACTGTAAAAAAATAAGAGGAAGTCACATCCTTGAGGTAAGCTGCGCTCATTGTAAATGCTTCATAGCAAAATATCAAAAAATTGGAGAAAGCAATTTTGTTAAGATGTACAACAATAGGATTATTGAAGGCTCTATTGACTTTTCTAAATATCACGGAGCAATTTTCTGCCCTGAATGCGGAGAGCGCATAGCCACTAGATATATAACGAAAATGGATAAAGAGGAAGCATACAGGTTTGTGCCTTCTGCGTTTAATAAAAAGAAGTGCGAGAAGTGAATGATCTACGGCTGTTTAACTATAGTATAAGAGGTAAATATGTTTAACGAATTTGAAAAATCAGAAACTTCAGAAGAAAAAGCTAAACACTCTAACGATGCTATATATGATGTTATTGACGATTGGAAGCTAATTAGAATGAAACGCAAATCTGAGAGTCCTGCTATTAAGTCGCTGCTTTCGGATTTGCTTGTAGCATTAATTATCATTGCAGCATTATTTGTATTCTTTTGGCCTGCCGTTGTTGATGGACCTTCAATGGAACCGACTTTTTTATCAGGTGATTATTTGATTATATCGCGTGCATCAGCATGGAGATCAAACTTTAGACATGGTGATTTTGTAGCATGCAGGATAGAAGATAATGGGCAAAACATAACTATCATAAAGCGCTTAGTCGCAATGGAAGGTGACTTGGTAGAAATTATAAATGGAAGAGTTTATGTAAACGGTGAGTTAAATTACCAAAATGATTATGGAGTAATTTATGCAATTGCAGATAGGGCTTTTACGCTAGGCGCAGGAGAGTTCTTCGTAGTTGGAGACAACGGCATAGAAAGCCTTGACAGCCGCATGTTTGGAGTTCTTGAGCAAAGACAAATGGTCGCCAGAGTATTGTTAAGGGTATTCCCATTTCAAAGATTTTCATTTTTTTAAACCCAATTATTTCCATTTTTAACATTTTTTGCTTGCAATTTGATCAGGCTAGTGGTATAGTTAATATGGCGTGAGTTGATTACTCATCTAATTTTACGCCTTGCCTCCCTTTCGGTTGTTGCTTATGACCGGGTGAACTTAAAAGTCAGCAACGACTTTTAAGTTCATGGGCTGAAATTGTTATAAATTATTACCAAAATGTGATAAGAGTATAAAAAACCGGATATTAACAGTTTTATAATACTCTTAAAGATCAAGGGGCGATAAGTTTGGGTATTAGCTTAGAAAAAGATAACAGAGTTTTGATTGTAAAGCTTGATGGAGATATTGACCACCATACAGTTGAGAAATATAAAAATCGAATTGACGATGAATATGAAAAAAATAACTGTAAACACATAATTTTCGACTTTGGACAAGTAGGTTTTTTAGACAGCTCCGGAATAGGCATGATAATAGGGAGATATAAGAATACTGTTCAAAAAAATGGTAAAACAGCAGTTGCCGGTATGGGCGAATGCATTTTAAGAATTTATAATATGTCCGGGCTTAGCAAAATAATTGACCAGTATGATTCGCTTTCTGAAGCAGTTGAATATATCAAGTGATTGGCCAATCGGAAGGGGGTACATACGAATTGGAAATATTAAATGAAGTCAACATAGTTATGGATGCAAAATCTGAAAATGAATCCTTTGCCCGAATGGTTGCGGCAGGTTTTATAGCTAGACTCGACCCAACTTTGGCAGAGCTTAATGAAGTTAAAACAGCTGTTTCAGAAGCGGTCACAAATGCAGTTATTCATGGTTACGATTCCGAGAATTTAGGTAAAATAAGCTTAAAACTCACGCTGGATTCTGATAATACAGTTACGATAATAATATCTGATAACGGCAAGGGAATATCAAACATCGAAGAGGCAATGCAGCCGCTCTATACATCAAAGCCCGAGATGGAACGTTCGGGCATGGGCTTTACAGTTATGGAAATGTTTATGGATTCAACTGACGTAAGCTCCGAAAAAGGATTGGGAACAACGATAACTATGACAAAAAAATTAAGAGCTTCAGGAGATGAGTAATATGGACGCAACATATGCTCTCATTCAGCAGGCTCAAGATGGAAGCCAAGAGGCAAAAGAGAGGCTCGTTCAAGAGAACATGGGGCTTATTTGGAGTGTTGTTCGCAAGTTTACAAACCGTGGATACGATGCTGATGATTTATTTCAGATAGGCTCTATCGGGCTTTTGAAATGCATAAACAAATTCGATTTAAATTATCAAGTTAAGTTCTCAACATACGCTGTTCCTATGATAATGGGCGAAATAAAACGTTTTTTGCGTGATGACGGGATGATAAAGGTTTCAAGACCACTTAAAGAAATTGCAATTAAAGCTAAATATGCGGGAGATGCGCTTGCAAAAAAAAGCGGAAGACAACCTACTTTATCTGAAATTGCGGAGGAACTTGGTATTGAAGTTCCGGAACTTGTTGTTGCAATGGAATCCGGGATGGACGTGGAATCACTTCATTCAACAGTTCATCAGGGAGATGGAACTCCCGTTTATTTGATAGACAAGCTTGATCAAAACGAAGGCGAAAGCGACAATATAGTTGACATAATAGCCCTTAAGCAAATGATAGGTAAGCTTGAATCTCGTGAACGTCAAGTAATTTTAATGAGGTATTTTCAAGATAAAACCCAGAGTGAAATCGCCGGTGAGATCGGTGTTTCACAGGTTCAGGTTTCAAGAATCGAGAAAAAGGTTCTTAAAATGATGAGGGAGATGTTTGTATAACGTTAATCAAGCTCTGTTTTCAGGCTTTTTACGCAATGAAAAAAGGCTTCTCTCTTTAAGCATTGTGCTTATGTCTTTAAGAGAAAAACCCAGATATTTAAGTTCTTGCAATAATAAAATTCTTCTATTTGCCCTTCAGAATAATATCTGTAGTGCCGCAATTTTTTTCGCTAGCCTTTATTAGCCTCTGAAATAAGCACATCCATTTTCATAGCATATTCTGCCGTTTCATCCAAAAGAAATTGAATTTCCGGTGTATTTCTTAGGTCAACCGAACGTGCAATTTCTTTACGAACGAAACCGGATGCATTTTTAAGCCCTTCGAGGGCTTCTTTTTTTTCTTTTTCTTTGCCAAAAACACTAACATATATTTTGCAAAGCTTTAAATCCATCGAAGTTTCAACCCTTATGACTGAAATCATGACGGAGCTTATTCGCGGGTCTTTAATTTCAAACTGTATCAGTGATGAAACTTCTCTCTTTATCTCATCACTGATACGAGTTGTTCTACTGTTTGATTTCATATAATTATTCCCTTACTACCTCGGTATTTGTTCCATTGTATAACATTCAACAGTGTCGCCTTCTTTAATATCTCCAAACTTGCTAAATGTCATACCACATTCATAGCCGTGGGTTACTTCTTTTGCATCATCTTTGAATCGCTTTAACGCATCCAACGATCCGTCATAAACTATTACATTATCACGGAATATACGCACTTGTGCATTTCGCAATATTTTACCGCTTGTTACATGACATCCGGCAATGTTTCCAACGCCTGAAGCTTTGAAAATTTGTCTGATTTCTGCTTGACCAAGCACTTTTTCTTCATATTCAGGGTCAAGCATGCCTTTCATAGCGGCAGTTACATCCTCAATCGCATTGTAGATGATACGATACATTCTGATATCGACTTTTTCGTTTTCCGCAACTGTTCTGGCAGATGCTTCAGGGCGGACGTTAAAGCCTATTACAATCGCATTCGAAGCAGATGCAAGCATAACATCACTTTCGTTAATTGCACCAACACCGCCGTGAATTATGCGAACTCTTACCTCATCATTTGACAAACGTTCAAGGCTATTTTTAACTGCTTCAACAGAACCTTGGACATCGGCCTTTACGACGATATTAAGATCTTTAACTTTGCCGGACTGTATTTGTGTAAACAAATCGTTAAGCGAAACTTTTTGCGGTGTATCCTTAATCAGAGACCTTCTGCCATGTGCTACCATTGATTCCGCAACACTTCTTGCTTGCTTTTCGTTTTGAGCAACATAGAACATATCGCCTGCTGACGGGACTTCTGAAAGCCCAAGAATTTCAACAGGAATAGCAGGACCTGCTTTTATCACTTTGTTGCCTTTATCATCCATCATTGCACGCACTTTACCAAATGTAGAACCTGCAACAATCGGATCACCCACTCTAAGCGTTCCGTCTTGTACTAAAACAGTTGCAACAGGACCTCTTCCTTTGTCAAGCAACGCCTCGATTACCGTACCTCTTGCCTTTTTCTGTGGATCGGCTTGAAGTTCTTTCATATCAGCAACAAGCAGTATCATTTCAAGAAGGTCTTCAATACCGTCTCCCATTTTGGCAGATACAGGCGCAAATACAGTAGTGCCGCCCCAATCTTCCGCCACCAGACCGTATTCAGTCAATTCTTGTTTAACTCTATCTATGTTGGCGCTTGGCTTGTCAATTTTATTTATAGCAACGATTATGTCAACGTCAGCAGCCTTCGCATGGTCGATAGCTTCAATAGTCTGCGGCATAACCCCGTCATCTGCGGCAACAACAATAATTGCAACATCCGTTACTTGTGCACCTCTAAGACGCATTGCTGTAAACGCTTCGTGACCCGGTGTGTCAAGGAACGTAATATGTCTATTATTTATCGAAACGGTGTACGCTCCAATATGCTGCGTAATTCCGCCTGCCTCACCTGCCATTACATTCGTTTTACGAATCGAATCAAGCAGCGATGTTTTACCATGATCAACATGACCCATAACAACAACAACAGGAGGTCTTTCTTTTAAGTGCCTTGCATCGACTTTATCATGTATATCTTTAAACGCTTCGCCTAAAATATCCTCTTCTTCTGCTCTTTCAACGGTTATCCCGTATTCTTCAGCAACTTTGGACATAACATAAAAATCGACTTCTTGATTCAAATTAGCCAAGATTCCACGTTTCATAAGATGTTTTATAATTTCAGCCGTAGGTTTGTTGATCTTTTCCGCAAAATCTTTAACCTTAATAGATTTTGGTATAACAGCGAATAAAACCTCGCCGTCAGTATCAGTTTCGATCAAAATATCTTCTTTTGGAAGTTCAGCCTCTACGAACTTATGCTTATCTTTTTTCTTTTTGCCTTTTGTCGGCTGAGCTTTTGCCAAAGATTTATGCTGAAATTCCGGTTTACCTTTTGCACCCTTTGCTCCGTATCCGCCTCCAACATCATCTTTGCCTTTTTTTGCTGATTTTTGAGCAAGTCGGCTTGGAGACTTTGTAACCTTAGCGGCAACCGGGTCAGGAGGAGCACTAAAAAGCTTCGCCTTGTCAACGGGACCGCTGTCTCTTGAACCTCTGAACCCGCCGGGACGTCCTCCACCCGGCTTACCTTGCCAGCCTGTATTTCCATCTCTTTGGAAGCCGCCTTCTCTACGTTGACCGTCAAACGGTTTTTGCCCGTCAGAACGATACGGTGGTCTGCTGCCATCCTGTCTTGGTGGTCTTGGGCGATCACCTTGGTAAGGCGGTCTGTCGCCGTCTTGCCTTGGTGGTCTTGGTCGATCGCTATTATAAGGAGGTCTGCTGCCGTCTTGCCTTGGCGGTCTTGGACGATCACCTTGATAAGGTGGTCTGTCACCATCTTGTCTCGGCGGTCTTGGTCGGTCACCTTGGTAAGGCGGTCTGTCGCCGTCCTGTCTTGGTGGTCTTGGGCGATCACCTTGATACGGCGGTCTGCTGCCATCCTGCCTTGGCGGTCTTGGACGATCGCCTTGATACGGAGGTCTGTCGCCGTCTTGCCTTGGTGGTCTTGGACGGTCGCTGTTATAATGAGGCGGTCTGTCACCTTCATGACGAACAGGACGTTCGCCGTCCGGACGAGGATGTCTCGGTGGTCTGTCGCCTTCTGTTCTTGGAGGTCTTGGTCTGTCGCCGTCAAATCTTGGTCTTTCACCATCCGGACGAGGCGGCCTTGGCGGTCTCTCTCCATCAGGGCGTGGTGGTCTCGGGCGCATACCATCTGGACGTGGTGGTCTTTCACCATCGGGTCTTTGAGGGCGTTCACCATCCGGGCGTGGTGGTCTAGGACGATCAGCATCCGGGCGCGGACGGTGTTCCGGTGGTGTCGCGGCAGCAGGAATAGCCGCTTTAGCAGCAGCTTCTGCTCTTTGTTTTTCTTCGAGATCTTTTTTCTCACGTTCAATTTTTGCAGCTTCCATTTCAGCAGCTTTAACTGCAACAGCTTCAGCTTCTTTTGCAGCCGCTTTAGCAGCAGCCTTTGCCTCAATTTTAGCAGCCTTTTCAGCTATTTTTCTCGCCTTTTCGGCCTCAATAGCTTTAATTTCAGCCGCCGCCGCTCGTTCAGCCGCCATTCGTTCAGCCATTGATTGCGCAGCAACAGGTTCAGCCTTCTGTTCATTGGTAGATTTATCAGGTCTTTTACCCGAATACATACCCAATACTCTTTGGGCATCACCCTCTTCTACCGTACTCATATGATTTTTTGCATCGATGCCCATGCTAACTAATTTGTCTAAAAGCACCTTGCTATTAACATTAAGCTGCTTGGCTATTTCATGCACCCTCATTTTTGGCATCCGCCCACCTCCGTTTTTGTTTCTTGGCATTCAAGAAGCATTATCTGTTCTGCCATACCTAAATCCTTTAGAGCGACAACCGCCGCACCTTCTTTTCCTATTGCACTTCCTATATCTGTTTTTGTGCCTAGCTCTAAACATTTTGTTTCGTAGTAAAAAGCCTTTTGCTCAAACTTCTTCTTTGTGTTGCCTGATGCATCACCGGCGATTATAACAAGAACTGCTTCTCCGTTTTGCAAAGCCATTTCACAGCCCCGCTCGCCCACGGCTAACTTTCCGGCTCTTTGCGAAAGACTTAGCATAGAGCGAATTTTCCTATTTAACAAATTCTATAATCACCTCATGAAGCTCTTTATAAATATTTTCTGGAATCTTATGTTTAAAAGAACGTTCAAGTCCTTTTATTTTTTGCGCCTTTATGAAACATTCAGAATTTTTGCACACATATGCCCCTCGCCCGTTTGCCTTACCTGTTTGGTCTATTATATATTCACCATTTGGGCTAAAAACTACCCGGAGAAGGTTTATCTTTTCTTTCATTTCCATGCATCCGACACATCTTCTTAAAGGCTCTTTTCTATTCGGCATTTGTTTCCTCGTTACCAACCGCTTCATCATAGTATCCATCATCTTCATAATCGCTGTATTCTTCGTCGTAATACTCGTCGTCATAATCATCATATTCATCGTCGTAGTAATCGTCGTCGTAATACTCGCTATCTGTATATTCAGATGTTTCAATATCCGTTGTAGGCTGTTCGTACATTTCTCTGTATTGTCTTTCAAACTCTTCTTCGTATTTGTTATATCCAAGTTCTCTTTCTTTTTCAGCTGCTTCTAAAATTATGTCATAAAGATCAGTTTCTTTTGCTTGTGATTCGCTTTTTATATCAATTTTCCAACCCGTAAGCTTTGCCGCAAGGCGAACATTTTGCCCTTCTCTACCGATTGCTAAAGAGAGTTGATTATCCGGAACGATAACTTTTGCGCTTTGTTCTTCATCATCAACCCAAACAGCCGAAACTTTACTTGGGCTAAGAGCAGAGGAAATGTACTTCCTTGGGTCTGGGCTCCAAGCAATAACGTCGATTTTTTCTCCGTTTAGCTCCTCAACAACGACATTAACACGTACACCGCTTTGACCAACACATGCTCCTATTGGGTCAATATGCTCTCTAGTTGATAAAACTGCTATTTTCGTGCGGCTGCCCGGTTCTCTTGAGATTGATTTAATCTCTACAAGCCCTTCCTTAACCTCCGGAACTTCCTGCTCAAAAAGCCGGCGAACTATTTCCGGATGAGCACGTGAAATATTTATTTGCGGCCCTTTTGTAGTTTGCTTAACATCGCAAACATAAACTCGTATTCTTTGATTAGGGAAATATTCCTCATTTGGAACTTGCTCTTGAGGCGGCATTACTGCATCTGTCTTGCCAAGTTGAACGATAACATTTTTGCGTTCTCTTCTTTGAACTATACCTGTCATGATTTCTCTTTCTTTTGATACATACTCATCAAAAAGAAGTTCACGCTCGGCTTCTCTTATCTTTTGAACGACAACCTGTTTAGCCGTTTGAGCAGATATCCTGCCAAAATCTTTAAGAGTTACGTCAAAATCAACAATATCGCCTATTTGATAATTAGGATTTATTTCCTTAGCTTCTTCAAGCGTTATTTGTGTTTCTTCATCTTCAATTTCTTCCACAACATCTTTTTGCAAAGCGGCATAAACCGCACCTGTTGTTCTATCAATAACTACCTTTACATTTTGCATCTGTCCGAAATTTTTCTTACAGGCTGATACCAAAGATGTTTCGATAGCTTCGAGAATAATCTCTTTGTCTATGCCTTTTTCCTTAGCTAATTGATTAAGAGCATCAATTAATTCAGCACCGTTTTCCATCTTATCTCCTCCTTGGTGGCGTGATATACTACCATTCAAAAACTGTTTTAACTTGAGCGACTACATCTTTATTAAACGACTTTGTTCCTTCGTCACATTCAATTGTCACTGCATTATCGACTAATCCTATCAGCTTGCCTCTAATTGTCTTTTGATTATCAATCGCTTTATAAAGTTTAACATCAACCGTTTCACCGGCAAAACGAACAAAATCGCTGTCTTTTTTAAGAGCCCTTTCAACGCCGGGAGAGCTTACTTCCAAAATATACGCCTCGTCAATAGGGTCTTTTTCTTCAAGAATTTTATCAAGAAAGCGGCTTACCCCTTCACAATCTGAAATTGAGACACCGCTTGCCTCTTTATCAAGAATTATGCGCAAATATTTATCCGAACCCTCTTTTTTAAAGCTTATGTCATATAAGCTTAGTGAAAGCTCGTCAAGCTTAGGCTGTATCCATTCGCTTATTTGTTCAACAATACTACTGTTTTTTGAAGACATTGTTTTCTCCTTCTAACATCAGCGTATTTGCATAAATTAAGAGTCGGCGCACGCCCACTCTTAATTTAATCAGAGTATTTGAATCTTCACTTGAAAGTATAACACAGAAAATGGTATAATGCAATAGGCATTTTGCTATTACGATGGAACTAAATACACTCTAAAATGAGCAATCTGCCTTTTGACTTCAAAACTTCGTCATAATAGTGCTTAATAATCGAAAGCTGTAATCCTATACTCAGTTAATATTATACTCGTATCCTCTCAAAACAGTAGCAGAAAAACGCAGAATTTTTTTCGCTAGACTAGGAAAAAGGTTCTTAGCGTACCCGGAGGTACGGTAAGAACCTTTTGACGACGAATAGCGGAAAAAAGACAAGTTTTTGTTACTGTTTTGAGGGGATACGAGTATAAGTATGTTTTTCTTGCAATCACTTATAGAATGCTACCGTTCCTTGTTGATTTGTTCACACCTTGAGAGATACGTACAACCTTTGCATGAATCTCTTAGCAAATCCTTATCGAGAATATTGTCAATTATAATCTGATGAAAATTCTCCCAACTCAACCTGTCTCCGAATTTCAACCCACAATAAGATAATATTTTACCATCTGATATTTCAACTTCATCTGATTTCTCACAAACGAGATTGTTATTGTGAGGACAATAATCGCATATTGCATCAAAGACGGAACTTAAAACCACTTCGGCTTTAGGATGTGAGCTTAACATACTTATATGTTCTCTCATTATTGAGGCATATGGGGCACTATGTCCGCTTTCAGAAAACAGAATTATACATATAGCATGGTGGGGTTTTAAGTGTATTTGCATTTTATTTATTCCTTTCAATAGCTTGACGTATTTTGGGTGCAATAACAAAAACAAGAGAAAGTTTTATCAGTTCCGGAACAATAAACGGAAATACACCCAAAGCAAAAGCCGCACGCATATCAATTTGAAGGACAAATGCGAGCTGAAACATCCCCATAGAAAGATTTATAATCGAACCGATAACAAGTCCTAATGCAAGCCAAATCCGATTATTTTTGTAAGAACCTAATCCAACTATGAACGCAAAAAGCGGATATGACAGCAGATAACCACCGGATGGTCCTATAATAAAACTATATCCTCCGGTAAATCCCGAAAACACCGGAGCACCAACAGCTCCAAGTATCAAATAAATAATTGCCGCAATTGATCCTTTTTTTGCACCCAACACAGCCCCCGCCAATGGCACTGCAAAGGTTTGCATTGTCAACGGCACCGGCGGCAGAGGTATTGTCAGCTGTGCCATAACAGCGATAACCGCTGTAAAAATTCCTATGTGACCTAACTCGCTGGTTGACAACCTCCTTGGTTTTGATTCCATAAAAATAAGCCCCCATATATTGGTTTCTTATAGTATACATGGGGAACAGGCAATTGTCAACTTAAATATTTATTCGAGTTTACAATATCATATTATTTGACCTTACACTTATTTCACCTGAGGAAAGCGGATGAATCTCTCCATTATCTTTTTTCACAAGCAAGCGTCCAATATCGTCAATGTCAACGGCTAAGGCTTCATATGTATGCTCTGCTCCAATGACCAAAATTCTTTCTCCAAGCATCATAAGCCGTTTTCTATACCTATCCAACATGTCTTTTTCACCGCATCGGTTTTCATTAACAATCATTAGGTTTATAATTTCACCGATAAGATGATTTCTTGTCGTGGATGGGTTATCACCGAGAAAAACAGCCCCTGCTGTCTGTCTTAAATCCTCGGGAAAATCCAATATGGGCGTGCTGAAATTTATCCCAATGCCCACGACAACCCATTGAACATTACCACTTTCATAATCGGTAACTGCTTCTGTCAATATCCCGCATACCTTTTTTCCATCCAAAAAAATGTCGTTTACCCACTTTATTTTCGGTGATTTTTCTGAAATGGCTTCAATGGCTTCGCATACCGTCACGGCGGCAAAAGAAGTTACTAAAGTTGGTGTATTAAAACTAAACTGAGCAGGATGCAATATAAAGCTCATATAAATACCATGTGATGGAGGTGAATGGAAATAACGACCATATCGGCCTTTGCCTGCCGTTTGACAGTTTGCAATTATTATAGTACCATGTTCAGCTTCAGATATAGCCATTTCTTTTGCCGTTTTGTTTGTAGATTCCAAAGAAGGATAGACAAAAATTTTGTCTGAGATTTTCTTATTTGATAAAAACGGAATAATACCTTGAACAGACAAAATATCATTACTTTCACAAAGACAATAACCCTTATTAGTAGCCGCCTTAATCCTGTAACCATCTTTTTCTAATTCTTTAATGGCTTTCCAAACAGCACTTCTGCTTATATTGAATTGTTCAGCAATATGCTCCCCCGAAATATTTTGCCCTCTATTGCTCTCAAGAAGTTCAAGAATGTGCTTTTTTGTGCTTATAACTCGTCACCTTCTTTTTACTCAAATAATATATCGCAATCTAAACCATACCACATTAAACTTGTATTACTCGTTACGCCCAAATCTCTCGCCATTCTCAAGCTTTTTCCATTCACGATGAACAATTATGCCTTCAAACAAATCTTTTAAAACTGCAACAATCGGTATAGCGGCAATCATGCCTAAAATACCTGCGATTGCGCCTCCGATAGTTATGCTTATTATTACAAGCAGCGGGCTTAGCGAAAAAGATCCGCTCATTAACCTTGGCTGTATAAAATTCCCGTCTATTTGCTGTGTTATAAAAAGTATCACAGCCGCAAAAAATGCTATATTCATATCTTGTGTAATTGCAATAATAACAACCGCAACGATAGAGCCTATTATAGAACCGAAATAAGGTATGTAATTCACAACACCAAGCATAATCCCAAGTAATAAAAAGAAGGGAGATCCAAGAAAATACAGTTGAATTGTTACAATAGTGCCTAATATCAATCCATCAATTGTTTGAGTATAAATATATTGTTTGAAATTTCTGTTGAGTCTTCCGGAAAACTCCATTATTGCTTCTAACGCCATAGGCGTGGAAAAAGCTCTAACCAACCTGTACGTATATGCTTTCAACTTTTCTTTTTCAACCAATATGTAAATTGAAGAAATCAAAGCCAAAATAGTTGTAAAAATTACAGAGGTAACGCCCATAATAAATGAGTTAACATGCCCGGCAAAAGCTTCAATATTAAAGCTTTGCAGCACATCTTGAAACACCGAGGCAATTCCATCGGCTGTAATTTCCACACCGAAAACTTCCATACCGACTAAGTCATCAAAAAACATAGTTATTCTGTCTACATAATTTTGAAACTCATAGTTGAAAAATAGAATACTTTCATATATTGCAGGGAAGATGAGCCTTATAACAGAATAAATAACGAACCCCAAACCCAAATATGCGCCTACAATGCTAAATATCTTCTTGCGCTTTAATACAAATCCACTTTTTGACTTTCCAACAAGCTTATATATGGCATTGTATGGTATGTTCATTACATAAGCAAGCAAAAATCCATAGAAAAACGGGGTTATTATGCCCCACGCCGTTCCGACTATTCCTGCAAAAAATGCTAGTTCGCTAATAATCCTATGGGTTAAGATAACTGCTACAGCTAGTAGGAAATAGGGGGAAAGCGATCTCATTTTTTTTGAAATTGGTGTATTGTTCATTATTTGCCTCCTGGCGATTCAGTCTCCGGAAATATTGGACTATCTTGTTTTACCCGTGAAATCTTTCGAACGGATAAGAAAAACTGCTGTCTTTGCAAGAGCCGCCTCCGGAAAATCATTTACAGGTTTACCTGTTTGCTGTTCCATAATTAAAGAAAGCGCAGATGTTTTACCTTTAACATCATCTATAGATTCAGCTTTTCCGCTTCCAATAATGCTTGCATATTTGCAAGAAGTAGAGCAAGCGTCTTTGCCCATAACAAGTTCAAACCTGCCATCAAGTTCAAAGCAAACATTTTTGTTTTTCTTCAAAATATCAATTTTCCTGCCCTCTATTGCACAGTGGAAATACATTGTAAGAATCCCTTCTGAAAGTTCGTAAGCATAATTAACAGGGACAATGTATGGAGTTTCCCCATCAATCATAGCAACTCTCATGATTTTACATTCGTTAAGTAATTCGATTAATGTTTCAGTGTCTTCAATTTGATATTGGCTTCTGCGCATTTTAGTTCCTCCTAAGGTTTTAATGATTAACTACCACAATAACTATATCAGATTGAAATAGAAAAGGCAACCGAAGTTTTTGACGAAAGAAAAGATGCCCCGTTAAAAAACGGGGCGTTCTTTTACAAGTTTATTTTACTGATTTGAAGCTAATAAGAGAGGTCATTATCTTAAATTTTTCGCCTTTTCACGCTTAATCATAACAAACGCACTAGCTGCTATAACAAATGATAGACCGATTAATGAAGCAAACAAAGCTGCTAGGTTAGCAAGGCCTGTTTGAGGCATATTTGCCTGTGGCATTGCCGATAAAGGCACTACAGGATCAAAAATCCACATTTCTTCGTCAGTATCCCAAGTCCATGTTCCAAGAGGAACGCCGCTGTCATCAAGTTCTATAAATGTTCCGTTGTCATCCGGTACTAACTCACCTGTTGCAGGCGGAGTTATTCCTGAGCCGCCTGTTCCGCCACCCAAGCCCGGTTCTGGGTCTGGATCCGGATTCGGTTCTGGGTTTGGATTTGGATTCGGATTCGGTTCTGGGTTTGGATTTGGATCCGGATTCGGTTCTGGGTTTGGATTTGGATCCGGATTCGGTTCTGGGTTTGGATTTGGATCCGGACTCGGGTTCGGTTCTGGGTTTGGATTTGGACTCGGGTTCGGTTCTGGGTTAGGTTCTGAATCCAGAATGCCTATTGACTCCCATTGAGCAAACACATCCACGTTTCGTCTTATAGGCTCTGTCTTGTCAAATTCTTCGCCGCTGCCGTCTGCTGCTATGTTCCAACCTGTAAAGTTATGATTATCACGGATGAAAGCAGGTATATTATCTTCAGCTAAGATATTGTTAAGAAGTAACCATGTAACTTCCGGATCACCATCGCCGCCGTTTGGATGGAAGGCTGCTCTAACAAAGAAGGATCTAAGATTAAGGTCATAGTTGTTTGCAAGGTGGCTGAATGGTATTGGGCTTCCTGAGTCAGAGAGCGAGCTCCAAGCTATATTAGGCAGTGCTGCTATTTCATAGGCAAAGAGGCCTTTGTATGTATCCCACAAGTCTGTACCAAAATCTTCTAACCAAAACGCTATACTTGCGGTATTTCCTGCGAAGACTGCTGATGGACTAATTGTTATAGATTGAAAAACGTTCACATAAATTCCGCCGCCGTCGTTTGATGCAGTGTTATTTATGATCTCGCCGCCGTTCATAGTAAACCTACCAGCATCAACATTCACGCCGCCGCCGTTTCGGGATATGTTCCCATTAATAGTTCCGTCATACATTGTAAATATGCCACCATGCGGACCCGAAAGATGCACGCCACCACCGTGCTGAGCAGATATGTTTTCAGTGATTTCGCCGCCTCTCATTATAAAATGACCTGGATTTTGGTTAAAGCCTTCCACCCGCACACCGCCACCGCGGGCTATGCCCACCATCGCCATGTTTCTGCTGATTTCGCCGCCTTTCATTTCGAAAGTAGCGCTGCCCATAACATTCACGCCGCCGCCACCATTGTGATTAGAGCTGTTTTCACTAATTTTGCCGCCAGTCATTGTAAATGTCCCACCAGTGGCGACATGAACACCTCCGCCAAACACATCAGCACTATTGCCGATGATTTCACCACCTTCCATATTAAAAGTACCCTCTACTAACACTCCGGCACCGCCGTCAGCTACATTATCTCTAATTGTGCCGCCTTCCATATTAAAGGTACCGCTAGCTATGCGCACTCCGCCACCGGCGTTAGAAGCTTGATTGTCTCTGATTTCGCCGCCTTCCATATTAAAAGTGCTGCTCGCAACTATCACACCGCCGCCGTGACTGCTACTATTTTCACTAATTGTGCCGCCGAACATATTGAAGTCCCCATTACTAACGGCCACACCGGCATCGCCGTTTCGACCAATATTACCATTTCTGGTAATTAACCCTCCATACATGTTAACCGTTGGTGTAGTAGCCACATTACCCGAAATGAAAACACCGATGTGGCTGTTGTCGCTTATTACAACACCATCATAAATATTAACCGTTGCGTTGCCTGTCACAACGATACCAAAACCAGTACCGCTTATTTCAGTGCCATAATACAAGTTGAGTGTACTTTCACCGGTAACGCTAATAACTGCGTTGTTAAAATCGCTTCGAACTATTACACCATCAAGGGTAAGAACCGAAGTGTCCCATATATTAAGTGAGGCACTTACTATATTAAGCGTGCCGCCGCGAATAGTTAACTCTCTACCACCAAAAACTGTAGCAGATGAGTTCACTACCCCATCAATAACAATAACATCAACACTAAGATCCGCAAGCGCAGCATCAAATTCCGCAGCATTCGTTACCGTTATCTCATTAAGCCCTCCGCTATAACTGACAGGCATGACATCTTGATCAAGTTCATTGTCATCATTCTCATCCTTTTCTTGCGCAACAGGTTCTTCTGTCATCGGTTCTTCGGAAACATTTCCCTCCTCTACAGGTGTTTCTGTTGCATCCGCTACGCCTTCAGATGCTATATAAAAATCGTCTGGATTAATCGCAAGTGCGCTTACGCTTATTATACCACTTACTGCAAGTATCAATGAAATACAGATTGCTAATAATTTGTTCATGATGCTTTTGTTTTTCCCTCTTCTTTTACTCATTTTTTCCCTCTCCTTTTTCTTGTAAGCCTATTTTGTATTTCTTTGTCAAGCTGTTTTTTAATTCTCTCAATCAATATTTGCTGATATTTGTTTAAAAAACAAAAAACCTTCGTACAATAAATGCCGAAAGTTAACGCAGAATCTTAAACGATTCTTAATACACAAAATTAATTTGTGTAGCAGCTGGCTATCTGTTAGCTAACAGACCCTATAGCTTTGCGTCAATGCTTTTCAGCATTGTTGCCAATCAATGTATTTACTTGACTAATTTAATCTACTTTATAAGTATACAGCACTATAGTCCATCTGTCAATAGGTTTTTTTTTAAAGTTTTTTTTCAGTTGTAGGATTACAATACAAGTGTTACAGCAACAAAAAAAAGAAGTAGCGAATAAAAAGCCAAACTGATAAAGTTGAATCACCACAAAGCAACAGTCAGGAGGCAAAATATTCGCTATGAATAA
>WRBF01000024.1 GCA_009784685.1 Defluviitaleaceae bacterium
TCCGCTATGCACTTTTGCGGAAAAGCCTTACGTACCTTTGGGTATGTGCGGTTTTCCGCAAAAGCACCTATCGAAAAAACGCTCAAAAATCTAACGAAAGCGAATTATCGAACACACCCTAATAGGATTATTATAACATATTTCCAAATAAAATACCGCCAAACCATTTTTATACCATTATCCCGCTAAGCGGTTGAAATACTTGTGAGGATTTTTGTTGCAGTGCAAGAAAGTGACGACGACACGTACCCAAAGGTACGCTAGGAGGAGCTGACGCAGCAATGCGGCAAAAAGACCACAAGGATTCAACTGATTAGCGGGATAATGGTATTAGTTAAGCGGCATTTTGTCTTTATTAAAAGGCGTTATCCAAATCACTATATTCTCTAATCTTATGTACTAAAGTTTAGTCCGAAGCTAATCAGAAGCGCCTTATCAACTTTTTGCATCAGTGCGACGTCCATACGACAAATTTTTTCTTCAAGCCTTTCTTTATCTATTGTTCTAACTTGTTCCAGCAGGATAACTGAATCTTTTTCAATATTGCATGTTTTGCTTGATATCTCAATATGCGTTGGCAGCTTGGCTTTATTTATCTGTGAGGTTATTGCCGCACAAATTACTGTTGGGCTATAACGGTTTCCAACATCATTTTGTATAATAAGCACAGGCCGAACCCCACCTTGCTCTGAACCTTTTACAGGGCTTAGATCAGCGTAAAACACATCGCCCCTTTTAACAACCATCATATGCGTTGCACCGTCCTGTCACTTCTATAAACTAAAGCGTGCTTTCATGCACACTCATAATCTTGCATCTTTGTATTATATTATTCCATGAGAACCAAAATATATACATTATTGGGAATAAAAGACAATTAAGTTGGTACTTTGAAAAGCAAAAACTTTTATTGAATATTTTTTCGATTTATGTCAAAAAATACTTTCATAATTGGATTAATACTTTGAGGTGCTTATTTGGAAACTCTTAAAAATATAAACAAGGATTTAAATACAAATATTGAAAATATTGAGGCCGCTTTTGAAAATTGCGGTGATTTTGTTAAACGGAAATTTGCTGTTGGGAAATATAAGGAGCTCTGGCTTTATGTCGCATATTTTGACATGATGGCGAACAATAATTTCATTGATGACAACGTCATGAAAAGGCTTATAACAAGTATAAGACTAACCCCTCCGACAATGAATGAATTTAACGATGATATATTTGAAGGGCTAAAAGACGGAGGAATTTCGGCTTCAGACATGAAGGAAGAAGTAAACCTTGAGGCAGCAATCAACAGTATCTTATCAGGTGATACTGCCCTTTTCATTGATGGGTCTGACAAAGCAATAATAATTGCTTCAAGAGGATTCCCAAGCCGCGGGGTTCCAAGTTCTGAAAGTGAAGTAGTAATAAGAGGTGCTCGAGATGCGTTTTCTGAGGTGTTCCGTATTAATACGACGCTTATTCGTCGGCGTATTAATGATACACGCCTTAAGCTTGAGCAATCGCAAGTAGGCAAACGAACGAAAACTGCTGTAGGTCTTATGTACATGGATGACCTTGTACGCCCAAATATACTTGAAGAAACTCAAAAGCGCATTAAAAATATAAATATTGATGCAGTTTTAGACAGCGGCTATATTGAACAGCTAATAGAAAAAAGCTGGGCTTCACCATTTCCACAAGCTCAGGCAACCGAAAGACCCGATAAAGTCGCCTCGGCTATACTTGAAGGCCGAATTGCAATTGTTGTAGATAATACACCGTTTGTTCTTATCGTTCCGGCGACTCTTGATACATTTTTTCAGTCACCTGATGACTATTATCAAAGATTTGAACTTGCATCACTTTTGCGGATTTTGCGATTTTTAGCGGGGTTCTTAGCACTTACTGCCTCAGGGCTTTATATTGCGACGGCTGTTTTTCATCCATCTATGTTACCGACTTCACTTATGCTTAAAATGGCATCCGCAAGAATGAATGTGCCTTTTCCTGTTGTGGTTGAAATACTTATAATGGAAGCCGCATTTGAGCTTTTAAAAGAGGCAGGAATACGACTTCCCGCACCAATTGGCAGCACTATTGGTATAGTTGGCGGGCTTATAGTTGGACAAGCAGCAGTTGAAGCAGGAATTGTCAGCCCTATCGCAGTTATAGTCGTTGCATTCGGGGGTATTTGCAGCTTTGTTCTTCCGAGCATATCACTTGTAAACGCATTTAGAATGTTAAAATTTGTGCTTATATTCCTGTCTGCTGCTTTTGGGTTTGTCGGTTTTTGGATAGGAATTATTTTAACATCAATTCACTTAGCATCACTTAAAAGTTTTGGCATTCCATACATGTTTCCATTTGTTTCAGGCGAAGTAAACGGTTATTCTGATTTTAAAGACTCTATTTTCAGAGCACCGCTTTTTAAAATGCGAAAAAGACCGATTTTTTGTAATCCCGATTCGGTGAACAGGCAGGGAGGGGATGAAAAATAATGATATTTGTAAATGACAAAATATCCATTAGGCAGCTGCAAATACTTCTGATCCTAAATATATTTGGAACCGGAGTGCTTACTTTACCACGAAGGGCGACTCTGTATGCCAATCAAGATGGGTGGATATCCGTTTTAATTGCCGTTTTATGTGCTGCATTGTTATCTCTTATAGTAACAACTATCGCAAACAAATTCCCGAGCGACAGCTTTTATAAATATTGCGGCGATTTGCTTTCCCGACCTGTTGCGTTTGTTTTAGCAATGGGATTTGTGTTCAAGCTTATTATAAACCTTGCACTTGAACTTCGTTTTTTTGGAGAAGTTGTCCGCCAAACCCTTTTAGAAACAACACCTTTTTGGGCAATCGCTCTTTTAATATTAGCTATTGGCGGTTACGCCGCAAGCAAAGGATATGAAACACGTGCAAGACTTGGAGAAATGCTCTTTCTTCTTGTGTTTCTTCCAATTATATTTGTGTTTGTTGTTGCAAGCTTTAAAACGGACGTACAAAACGTTATGCCTGTTCTTCAAACACCGGTAGACGGTTTGCTTAGAGGAGCTTTCTATTCAGGTATGTCATTTAGAGGAATTGAACTTTGCCTTTTGGCATTCCCGTTTCTTAGCAGTCCAAACAACGCTAGAAAGGGAGTTTTCTTTGCCGTTTTAGCTATCGGAATTTTAATGGCAATTGTAGCGTTTTTAACAATAGCAGCGTTTGGTCCGGCTGACACTGAAATTCAGCTTTTTCCAATGCTTCAAATGATGGATCATGTTGAAGTTCCAGGTTCACTTCTTGAGCGTCAAAAGGCATTTATTATGAGTTTCTGGATTATATCTGCGTTTTTTATAGTTAATGCGTATTTGTTCTTTTCATCGCTTCTTATGAAATCAACGTTTAAAAAAGGGACACACTCCAACTATATTCTACTTTGCGCCGCAGCAGTTTTCGCTGTTTCGCTTTTTGTAAAAACGCTTAGTGATGCTGAAAGATATATGGAGCTTATGTTTGTTACGTTTGACTTGTTTTACCTAGCGGCTCTGCCTATTTTGCTGCTGACCGTTAGTTCGTTCAAAAAGTTGTTAAATGGAGGAAATAGGGGGAGCAAAAATGGCTAAGAAAATATTGAGATTTGCGCATCTTCTTGTCATATTAACACCTCTGCTTTTGTCCGCCTGTTGGGATAAAGTCGAGTTGGAAGAACGTGCCTATGTCATATCAATCGGTATTGACAAGTACGAAGCCAATGAAAAAAAGGATGAAGACAAAAAAGACAGCGGCAAAGACAAGAAAAGTGATGAAAAAAAGGGCACGAATGAGCTTGATAGTGAAAAAGATCATGATAATATATTCTTAGTGTCAATGTCACTGCCTGATCTATCTTCAACAGGAAAAGACAGTGGAAACGAAGATGTTAAATCAGCAGTCGGCAAAACTATCCATTCCGCAATTGGAAGTACCGATGGGTTTTCAGGGAAAAAACTTTACTTTGGTCATACAAAACTTATCGTTATAAATGAAGAAATTTTAAAAGATGAAAAGCTTCTCCGTGAAACACTTGATGCTTTCGAGCGCAACGACCAAGTAAGCGGGCGGGCGATTGTATTAAGCTCGGAAAGTAAGGCAGAGAAAATACTTGAAACTAACCCTCCTTCAGAATCAATGGTAGGAATGTTTGTTTCGTCTTTTTACCGAAGCGGACATAACACAGCAGGCGCATCATTTAAACAGGACTTAACCGGAATTGTAAGAGAGCTTCGTGCAAAGGGAAGCACAATTATCCCTAAAATAGAGCTAAAAGGCAAAGAGCTTGAAATAGGCGGCGGTGCTTTAATTTCAGAAACCAAGCTAAACCGATGGTTAACAGAAGATGAAATGAGAGGTTATTTATGGAGCAAAAAAGGTAAGGCTTCCGGAACTGTAATTGAAATCGAAAAAGATGGAACGTTTTTACCGCTTAAAGTCAGTAAACACAAAAGTAATACATTTTTTTCAAAAACAGGAGATACAATCATTTGTCAAACTGATATTAAAATTGATGGTGTATTAGAAAGCTTTATCTTTGGAGAAAATCCTCCGGATTTGAAAAATCTCGCCAAGAAGTATGAAAGCGTTATTTTAAGCGAAATAGCCAACGCAGATGAGAATATTAATTTACTTGAATTTGAATTTCTTGATGAAATGAAAAAGACAAGCAGCCATCTATATAACGATTATATAAATGGTGAAAAAGATATTGAAGTTGCTTGGAATGTAGATGTTAGAATTGTTAGAACAGGTAACTTAATAAACAGCAAGAGCATTAGACCTGTCCGCTAACCTGCTTTCGCCAGATTTTCGAGCGTTTTTTTGTCGGTCGAGAAAGTGGATTCCGTGCGAACCCAAAGGTTCGTGCGGGTTCCACTGACGAAGATCCGACGAAAAATAAGCCGGAATGATGGCGGAATGAGGTTAGCGGACAGGTCTATTATCAACCACCTTACGAAACCGCCGAGGCAAGCATAAACCAAACATAAACAAAAATTATAGCGAAAAACGAAGTTAACAGCTTAATTTTCCCTTTTCTAAGTTCTGCCGCTGTGGGCTCTTTTGACATATTTACGTCTTGAGGGGCAGACTGTGAAGATGTGCCATTGTTTGAAATTTTAACATTTTTAAAACTCTTAAGGCTTTTATTATAAGCAGTTTGCGCCCATAAAATCAATATTAATACAGGCAAAAAAATTACAAACATAGCTATCCAATAAACAACAAGCTCAGAAGGATCGGGTGCTTCTGCTATAGCTGTCTCTGCAAAATCAAGATTTGAAATAAAAGCCGCAAGAGTCACTTGCATAAAGTTGAATAAAAAATGTGCAAGAATTGCTGTAATGATCGAACCTGTTATATAAACCAAGTAAAATAGAACAATTCCAAGGAAAAATGCATATGGAAATTGTTGAAGATTTAAATGAATAATCCCAAAGAACAAGCCATTTACTAGAGCAGCTATCCATAACGGACTGCGCCTATATTCTGACTGTACAATACCACGAGTAGGAAGCTCTTCAAATATAGCAGGAAATACACATACAACTATAACTGTTGCAAAATATGAAATATCATTAAAAACATTTACCATGTCGGCTACTGCGTTTTGAAAAAAAATCGCAGTGAAACCTGACAATGCCATTGCAACAGGCTGTGCAGCAATTACAACGAGCAAAGTTAAAAATATATTTATGGCATTTATCTTTTCAAATGGAAAGAGCTCCGCAAATCTATTTCTGTTTAAAATGGCATAAAAAACAACAGGAGGGAAAAATACAACAACTTGGGTAATTGCAACGAAGACAAGCATACCGGATGGTGGAAACAATTCAATGCGCCTGACTATATTAATTAAAGCTCCCATGGCAATAATTTGATAAATCAGAGCACCTAGCATGAAAAAATTTCCGCGTATTGCACTTCGCATTTTATATCCTCCTAAATAGACCGCCCGCTAGCATCATATTCATTATGTAGCGTCGTCCTTTTGCCCATCAATAATATTTTCATCATTTTCCTTTGGTTCAACACTTGGTTCAATACTTTCAAGGCTGACTTTATCATATCTGGAATCTATTATGTGGTAAGCAGCATTTTTTAAAACAGCAAACAACGGTACACCAAAGAACATGCCCGGAAGCCCCCATAATCCGCCGCCAACAAATATCGCAAATATTACACCAAGCTGACTTAATCCGGTAGAATCTCCCAGAATTTTCGGTCCGATTATTATCCCGTCAATTTGCTGCAAAATCAATATTGCTAAAGCTACCCAAAGAAACTGCATTGACATAGGATCGTTTAAAAACACTATGATTATAACAGGCACAGCCCCAATAAACGGTCCAATAAACGGGATCATGTTAGTAACACCGATTATCGCGCTTAAAAGAGCGGGGTATGGAAAATTAAATACGATGCATATGTAGTAGAATATTACACCTACTACGATAGACTCGACTGATTTTCCAACAAAGAAATTTTCAAATATTTTACTTGAGCTTTTTAAAACATCAACAATTCTTTCTGCTCGGCGTTTTTTAAATGAAGCAAAAAGAAACTTTTTGCCTACTCTTGAAAAATTCTCTTTTTCAAGCAGCATATAGATCGAAACAACAAGACCCATTATAATTTGGAAAGTGCTGAACAAAAAGCTAAAAACACCCGAAAATATCGCTGTAATTATTGTTGGCGCAGATGCAAACATATACATAACAGGCTCTAACACCATTTCAATTAAATCTGCAGGCGAATATTCAGTTCTAAGCAGACCGTTTATCGTTCTTGTAATGCTGTCGAGCCAATAACCATCATCTACAATATCGTAATATGCTCTTTCAATGTTTGCAATATTGACTTCAAAAGTTAGCCAAAGGTTTTCAGTGCTTTGAGTCAATTGAGGTATCAAAACGACAATCAAGTATGTTAAACCGCCTAGAAGAAGAATATACGAAATAAGAACGCTTAATCCCCGGGCAAGTTTTTTTCTAACTGTAAAAAAGTTCAGCTTGCCAAATATTTTCTCTATCCGTCTAACAGGAACATTAACGAAAAACGCAATAATGAAGCCATAAATAAAAGGCATCAATATTCTAAAACCAGCAGCTAAAAAGGACATGATGTTATAAACAACATGCCCTAAAGAATTAAGAAACATATAAATTATTATCGAAATTACAACAATAGCAAGTATGTAGGCACTTACTTCCAAATAATTTTTGTTTGGTCTAAACTTTTTAATTTGGATCACCTCATTGCAATTGTCATCAAATCTTTAGATAGTGACAACACTCCCTAATACTTTAGCTTCTCAGAAAACCAATCAACAAGCGAATCAACGGGGATACGCTCCTGCTCCATGCTATCTCTGTATCTTACGGTTACAGCATTATCTTCTACTGTTTCAAAATCAGCAGTAATACAAAACGGCGTACCTATTTCATCTTGACGACGATAACGTTTGCCAATTGCGCCTGTGTCGTCATATTCGCATGTAAAATGTTTATTGAGGATGTTAAGAATTTTTTCAGCCTCTTCTGATAATTTTTTAGAAAGAGGGAGAACCGCTATTTTAACAGGAGCAAGCGCATGATGAAACCTTAACACTGTGCGGCTTGTTCCATCCGGCAACTCTTCCTCATCATAAGCACCGCATAAAAACGCAAGAGCCAATCTATCAACGCCGACCGATGGTTCGATACAATACGGCACAAATTTTTCATTAGTCGTCGGGTCAAAATACGTCATGTCTTGACCGGACTCGTTTTGATGGCACATAAGATCATAATCAGTTCGGTTCGCTATACCCCAAAGTTCACCCCAGCCAAAAGGAAACAGAAATTCAATATCAGTTGTTGCTTTGCTGTAATGGGACAATTCATCCTCATCATGATCTCTAACTCTTGTATTTTCAGAGTCCAAACCTAAGCACTTAAGCCAGTCAATGCAGAACTTACGCCAAAAGCTGAACCATTCCTCGTCCGTTCCCGGAGTACAGAAAAATTCAAGTTCCATCTGCTCAAACTCTCTTGTTCTAAATATAAAGTTACGCGGCGTTATTTCGTTTCTAAATGATTTCCCTATTTGGGCAATTCCAAACGGGATTTTTTTACGAGATGTCCGCTGCACATTTCTAAAATTCACAAATATCCCCTGAGCTGTTTCAGGTCGCAAATATATTTGGTTTTTGCTGTCTTCGGTTACGCCTGCGTGGGTTTTAAACATTAAATTGAACTGACGGATTTCTGTAAAATCTTTTTTACCGCAGCTCGGGCAGACGATATCCTTTTCGGTAATATATGCTTGCATTTCTTCATTTGACATACCTTCTGCTTTTTCGCCTGTGTTATGTTTTGCAATGTATTCTTCGATAAGGTGATCAGCACGGAAGCGCTCTTTGCACGATTTACAGTCCATAAGCGGATCTGAAAAGCCTCCTACATGACCTGATGCAACCCAAACTTGGCTATTCATAAGAATTGAACAGTCAACCCCAACATTGTGAGCAGATTCCTGAACAAATTTTTTCCACCAAGCCTTTTTGATATTATTTTTAAGCTCAACCCCAAGAGGACCATAATCCCATGTATTAGCGAGCCCGCCATAAATTTCAGAGCCTTGATAAGCAAATCCCCTGCTTTTTGCAAGAGCGACTATCTTTTCCATTGTTTTTTCCAAGCGATTACCCCCAAGCGGTTTCTAAACTTCCATAATAATAGGCAAAATCATAGGACTGCGCTTCGTTTTTTGCCATAAAAATTCTTTTAGCGCATCTCTAACAATATTTTTCATATAAGTCCATTCAAGATTATTTCGCTCTTCACAGCGGCGAAGTGCCTTGTTTACAACATCCCTCGCCTCTCCCATAAGGTCTTCAGATTCCCGAACATAAACAAATCCTCGTGATATAATATCCGGACCGGCAATTACAAGCCCGCTTTCACGTTCAACCGACATTACTATAATCATAAGCCCATCCTGTGAAAGATGCCTTCTGTCTCTTAAAACTATATTTCCAACATCACCAACGCCAAGACCATCAACAAATACATGCCCCGATGTTACCGAACCATTTGTTTTTGCCGCATCTTTTGTAAGTTCAAGAACCTCGCCGTTGTTCATTACGAATATATCTTCCTTTTTCATACCTAAAGAAATGGCAAGTTCTTTATGCGTTTTAAGATGCCTAAATTCACCGTGAATCGGCATTAAAAACTTTGGCTTAACAAGGGCATGTAAAAGCTTTATTTCCTCTTGCTTTGCATGACCTGAAACATGCACTTCCATAAGCCCTTCATATATTACATCTGCGCCTTTTCGCATTAAGTCATTTATTACTTTAAATATTGTTTTTTCATTGCCGGGAATTGGCGATGCCGAAATTACTATTTTATCTCCCGGACGTATCTCTACTTGTTTATGCTCCGAAGCTGCTATTCGTGAAAGTGCAGACATAGGCTCGCCTTGGCTTCCCGTAGTAATTATAACTATTTCTTTATCAGTATAGTTCTTAATTTGCGAAGGTTCGATCATTATCTTTTCAGCAACATCAAGATATCCAAGTTCTTGCGCTACGCGAACAGTGTTTAACATACTCCGCCCTATAACACAAACTTTACGGTTGTGGCGGATTGCACAATTTATAACTTGTTGGATTCTGTGGATATTAGATGAAAAAGTCGCTATCATAATACGTTGATTACGGCTTGAATCAAAAATATCCTCAAATATTGCGCCAACCGCACTTTCAGATGTTGTATAGCCCTTTTGTTCAACATTTGTGCTCTCGCAAAGAAGAAGCTGAACTCCGGCTTTTCCAAGTTCTGCAAAGCGCTGCAAGTCAATTGCACTGCCTTTTATGGGAGTGTAGTCAACTTTAAAATCGCCTGTGTGTATTATCGTGCCAACAGGCGTTTTTATCGCAAGTGCCGCAGAATCTGCAATGCTATGAGTAATTCCTATAAATTCCACTGAAAAACAGCCACAGGTTTTAACAACATCACCAATAGCCACACAGCGGCTGTCAGCTGTTATACCGTGTTCTTTTAATTTATTTTCAACGAGCCCAAGTGTAAGCCTTGTCGCAAAAATCGGCGCGGAAACTTCACGCAAAAGGTATGGAATAGACCCTATATGGTCTTCATGTCCATGTGTTAAAAATATGCCTCGGATTTTTTCTTTATTTTTCACAAGATAAGTAAAATCAGGAATAACAAGGTCAATCCCGAGCATATCATCATTAGGGAATGCAACCCCGCAATCTACAATTATTATATCGTTTGCATATTCAAAAACGGTTATATTTTTTCCTATTTCTTGAAGACCGCCTAAGCTGAAAATCTTCAATTTGTTTTTCTTTGATGCCAAAAACTCAACTCCAGTTTATTATTTCGCCTCTTCCGTAGCGTAAGAAACATAAATCATGAGACTTTGTTAGAATTTTGTCTACGACAAAAACAATGCTGAACTGTTCACAAGGTACAGGTGCTCAGTTCAAAACGCATCGCCCGGCTTCTTCCGGGTTCTCTTCAGAATTTTCGTCTATAGCGAAAACGATGCTGAACTGCTCACAAGGTGCGTGTGCTCAGTTCAAAACACATCGCCCGGTTTCTTCCGGGTTCTCTTCAGAATTTTCGCCTATAGCGAAAACGATGCTGAACTGCTCACAAGGTGCGTGTGCTCAGTTCAAAACACATCGCCCGGTTTCTTCCGGGTTCTCTCATGACAAATAGGCGCAGCGAATGCGCCTTTTAAATCCTTATAAATTTATCTACATTTCGATATCATATTCATCGCTTGAAGAAAAGAGAGCAGCTACTTTTTCAAATTCCTCATCATCTTCAATTATTCCATAGAAAACTTCATCATTTTCTGAAGACATTTCCTTTAAAATATCCGCCTCAGGCTCATCCTCTTCGTCATCTTCGATGTCTATAACTAAAATATAATTTGCCCCATCCACTTCACAAGCATCAATTACGATAAACTTCTTTTCATTACCATTTTCATCTTCTGCAATTATTATCTCATCTTCAAAGTCATCATTTTCAAACTCGTCAAAATCTTTTTCAAAATCGCTCATAATCTATTTACTCCCCTTGTTAATTACGTATCTACGTATTATTTTTTATCAAATACAGCAGGATTAGCCTGCATAAATCCTTGAAGTATAAGAGTTGCAGCCATTTTATCAATGACTTCATCTTTTTCCTTTCGGGATAAATCAGTTAAAACTCTAAGTGCTCCTTTAGTGCTAAGACGCTCGTCCCAAAGGACTACATCAACCTTTTTAATATTGCGTTCAATCCGCTCTTTAAACTCAATAGTTTTTTTACATCGTTCGCCTTCTGTGTTGTTAAAATTTTTAGGATAGCCAAGGACAATAACGCTGATATCGTGCATACTAACAAGCTCTTTTATTCTTGCAATACTTTTTTTAATGCTTACCTCATTATCCCTATGAATTGTTTCCACAGGCTGAGCAGTAATCCCTAAAGGATCACTGATTGCAACACCAACAGTCTTCGAGCCGTAGTCAAGTGCCATAACACGCATAAAATTTCCTCAGTTAAGACCCCTAATATAATATTTGATAATTTCTTCAAGAAGCTCGTCTCTTTCGAGCTTGCCTATCATACTTCTTGCATTTTTATGACTAGTGATGTATGTAGGATCTCCGGACAAGATGTAACCCACTATTTGATTAATAGGATTATAGCCCTTTTCATTAAGCGCATCATAAACACAAGTGATTATTTCACGCACTTCAGGCTTAGGCATTTTCTCAAAATCTGTAAAACGCTGTGTTTGTGACAAATTATTGTTTCCCATAAAATTAGCTCCTACCTAAATCAAATTAATTATTTCACAGTATATAATAATATAAATAACTTTATAATGCAAACTAAATCTTTTGAAAAGCATTCAAAGCAACTTAATAAACCAATTACAATACTGTCGGTTTAATTACATTTATTAAGTTTTCGCATGATTTAGTTGATACTTTAATATAATTAGTAGTATAACCTACATAAGATTTGCCGTCAATCTCTTTGAAATCGCAATTTAACTTGGCATCCGTCTCGTCACTTAAAGATAAAGCTTCATATAGGACGTCCATCTCTTTACCTATAAACTTTTCCCTAAATTGAATTGAAAGCCTATCGCTTAAAATTGATATTTTACGATTTCGCTCCTCTTTTATAGCTTTTGGCACTTGATTGTCATAATTAGCGGCTTTTGTACCTTTTCTTGGGGAATAGGGAAACCCATGTATCTTGCTAAACCCTATATGTTCAAGGAATTCATAACTTTCGAGAAAATCGTCTTCTGTCTCGCCCGGGAATCCCGAAATTATGTCTGTTGTAAGCGCAGCGTTCTCAAATGCATCCCTTAGTAATAAAACAGATTGCAAGTATTGTTCTCGGCTATAACGCCTGCCCATCGCATTAAGAGTTTTGTTACATCCGCTTTGAAGCGACATATGAAAATGATCACATACCTTTGGCAGGTTAGCTAATGCATTTACAAACTTTGAATCGACTACCACAGGGTCTATAGAGCTCAATCGAATACGCTCTATTCCGTCCACATCATGAATATATTTAATCAGCTCTAATAAATCAATATTAGTCAAATCTTTCCCATATGACGCAACATGTATACCGGCAAGAACTATCTCTTTGAATCCATTCTTCTCAAGCTGCCTAGCTTCATTAACAGCATCATCCGGCTGCCTGCTTCTTACGTTTCCCCTTGCATATGGAATTATACAATAAGTACAAAATCTATCACAGCCATCTTGAACTTTTAAAAACGCACGAGTTTTACCTTCAAAGCTTGAAACTGAAAAATATTCAAACGCTTCATCGTTTTGAATGTCTGTAACATAGTTTAAAGCAGATATGCCCGGCTTATAGCCTTCAACGATATCAACTATATTCTTTCGATCTTTTGTGCCAATTACAATATCAACATCTTCAATTTCCTTAATTTCATCTGCGGCAACTTGAGCATAACAACCCATAACAACGACAATTCCGTTTGGGTTAATCTTTTTACAGCGGCGCAATGCCTGGCGTGATTTTTTATCACTTAAATTTGTCACCGTGCAAGTATTGATAATGTAGATATCTGAAAAGCTGTCAAAATCCGATGTTTCATATCCACGATCAATAAACAGCTTTACTATTGCTTCTGTGTCATACGTGTTGACTTTACAGCCTAGAGTATATGTTGCTAGGGTTTTCATAAGCTTGTCCTTTTCTTGTGATACATCAACAATCTCCTTGGTTAAGCAAGTGCCTATCAACTTTTTCTTGCGCATCTGTCGCTGAAATAGGCTTAATAATAAAATCTGTAACTCCGGCCGCCATTGACTTAACCATATATTCTTTTGTCGCATTGCTCGTCAAATATATAATAGGCACAGTATGTTTCATTTCACGAATTTTTTTCGCAAATTCGCATCCGTCCATACCCGGCATGTCGTCATTTAAGATAAATAAATTTGGTCTGGCAATTTTAAGATAAATAAGCGCCGATTCTTTTGAAGCTATACATGTTACTTTGTTTTCGTTGTTTTCCAGTATTCTTTTTAAATTTTGAAGGAAAATTACTGTATCGTCTATTACCAATATATTTTTTTTGGATGGGTCTGTTTTAAATGGAAGAAACTCACTTATCCCCATTATATTAATTGGAACGTTCTGTTGTATTTCAGAAACAAGCATAGTTAATGATGCAAAAAAGTAGTCAACAAACGCCTCTAATTTTTCATGTCTTACATTATCTATATTACAGCTGGTTTTAATTTGGTCCTGATATTCTTCAAGCAGATCATCTGCATGAATTTGTGCAAGAGAATTCCCTATAGATTCTAATTTATGCAAAACAGACGCATAATCCTTTGATTTAAGGACATTTTTCAGTCTCCGCTCTTGCTTAGGGATATCTGATGTAAAAACGTTCAGAAGTCCAATAAAGTCAGGCAAATTTTCATCATCTATTTGCTTTATTTTTTCAGCAGATAATTCAGTAACTGAAAGAATCTTCTTTCTAAGTTCTTCGGGTTCAAGCAGCGCAGCTTCTCCGCCTTCTATTTCCGGCTCTTGCCTCTCTAAAACATTTTGAATGTCATCATAGAGTATCGACAAAGAAGCCATAAAGAAATTAACAAAGGTAACTAGCTTTTCATGGCGGATACCTTCTATATTTTGATTTAGACCTACTTGCTTTTGGCAATTTTTAGCTAATCCATCTGCATGTATTCGTGAAAGAGCGTTCCCTATAGACGTAAGCCATTGCAACACAGAGGCGTACTCCTTTGCTTGCATTGCAACCTTTAGCCTTTCTTTCTGAGCTGGGAATATTTCAAGAAAAGTGCTTAAAGACTCTGTATAATTATATAGCTGATCTTCGGTCATTTCCGATATTTTTTCAACATTCAGGTCTGAAATGTCAAGAAGCTTTTTTTTGTCTGATATTCTAACAAGCATCTCTTCTTTTCCTGAAACTGCTTTTTTCTTATCCATATGCGACTTCTTCCTTTTCCCAAGATTTCAGAAATTTAAAGCATTCATTTTTAGAGAGTATCAACTTACATTGTATACGGCGGGATTGTTGAAACTATATAATATCAAAAATTTATGATAATTTCAACTCAATTATTGTAGTAATTTCAATAAAATATTTAGAACCATGAATTAATATATCAAAAATTTGCCGTTACTAATTATCAATTTTAAATTCAAGGCAAGCATGAATATACAATTTTAACCATAAAAATTTCAGTCTTAAAACTAGAAAAATGGCATAAACTAAAGCATATCTTACAATTAAACTATTGCCTACACGCTCTTACACAGCAAAAAACGAAAAAAAAGAAATACTATTGCATTTTTGTTACAGTCATGATATACTTTCACAAATACATATCTGGGCATGTATCCGAAATGCTTTTGGGGGAAAGATGTTCAAGCAAATCAGTGCCAATAATTGGCAAGTGAGTTGAAAAATTATGTATTTAATGCAACAAAACTATCAAAATTAATTTAGGAGGATGATTTAAAGTATGAAAAAGAACATTTTGAAAGTAATAGCATTAATGTTAGTATCAGCATTTGTACTAGCTGCATGCGGTAACGGCGGAGGAAATGAGGGAAATGTAACACCGCCAACAGTAAACAACGAAGGTGGCAATCAAGGCGGCGACACGCCAGGAACTCCACCAACAGAAACAACAAGAACACACCTTAACTGGGCACTTGGAGCAATGCCTCCTTCGCTTGACTCAACAATGGCACTTGATATGCCTGGGTCACAAGTAGGTAAACTAATTCACCAAACGCTTTTTACTCATGACCATAACATGGAAGTAGTAGGATTACTTGCTACTGATTGGGAATTTATTGATGCTCAAACTTTAAGAGTTTGGATCAGAGAAGGCGTTAGATTCCACGATGGTTCACCTCTTACAGCAGAGGATGTAGCTTGGTCTCTTGAAAGAGCCGGTCGCTCTCCTCATGTTGCTATGGTAGCAAACATGATCGATTCTGTTACTGTTGAGGATGAATATCAAGTCCTTATAGAACTTGAAATTCCTTTTGCGGCTATTTTGTCTAACTTAGCGCATACTTCTACTAGTATCAAAAACAGAGCAGCAATTGAAAGCGTTGGAGAAGAAGTTCATCAATTCGCTCCTGTAGGTCTTGGTCCTTTCAGAGTTACTGAATACGTATCAGGCGACAGAATTGAATTAGTAAGATTTGATGATTTCTGGGGTACTGCTCCGGTTCTTGAATCTATCACAGTAAGAGCTATTCCTGACGGAAGCATGAGAGCAATTGAGCTTGAAACAGGCAATATTGACCTTGCATACGGAATTCTACCTGCAGACTTTAACAGACTGCGTAATGATCCAAGCGTTAACGTTATGAGCACTTTCGGATGGCAAGCAGACTTTATCGGCTTTAACCTTAACAGAGCTCCTTTCGACGATGTAAGAGTTCGTCAAGCTATTCTTTACGCTATTGATGAAGAGGCAATGGTTGAAGCAGCATTGCAAGGAACTTCTGCTCCTGTAAACGGTCCTTTATCTGATTTAGTTTGGGGTTCAATCTCTGCTGAACTTCCGGGACGTCCGTTTAATCCTGAAAGAGCAAGAGAACTTCTTGCAGAAGCTGGTCTTGCTGATGGTTTCAGCACTTCTATCTGGACTAACCAAAATGAAGTAAGAATCGACATGGCTACAATTCTTCAATCTGATCTTGCAATGGTAGGAATTGATGTTGATATTGAAATTATTGAGTGGGGCGCATATCTTGAATTAACAGCAGCAGGCGAACATGATATGTTCATCCTTGGTTGGGTTGCTTCAACAGGCGATGCTGACTACGGCTTGTTCCCAACTCACCACTCTTCTGCTCATGGTGCTACAGGTAACCGTTCATTCTTCGCTAACGCTGAAGTTGACAGACTTCTTGAAGAAGGAAGAGCGGAAATCGACCCACAAAGACGTCTTGAAATTTATGCAGAAGCGCAAAGAATAATCTTTGAAGAAGCACCGATGTTCTACACTCATCAATCTGAAACCTTGATAGGCACGTCACCTGATCTTCGTGGACTTCAATTGCGCCCAAATCTTCATCACACTCTTACTACTATTTTCTTTGAATAATAGTGTTTTTGATGATGAGTTTGGAAAAGTATTGTATAACTTGAATCTGAAGATGAAATTTTAAATTCTACAATGATTCATCTAAAAAAATCGATCCGGAAGCGGCGCCTTTTGCGCCGCTTCTATGGATAAAAAAACAATAGACCTATCTGTTAACCTGTTTTCGTTGGATTTTTGAGCGTTTTTCGTCCGGCAAAGACGACGGAATGAGGTTAACAGATAGGTCTAATACACAAAAGGGGTGAAGTTTGAGTGCATAAATACATTTTGAAACGACTTCTCATGTTAATACCGGTTCTTATCGGTGTAACGTTTATAATATTTACCCTGTCCTATATAACTCCGGGATGTCCCGCAACTATGACGCTTGGCGAAACAGCGCCCGCAGAAGCAATTGAAGCACTGCGGCAAGAATGGGGACTTGATGACCCATTTATTATTCGATTCGTAAGATATGTAGCGGACGCAGCGAGATTAAACTTAGGAGAGACATATGCAACAAGAAGGCCTGTAATGGAGGAGATATTAACTCGATTCCCTGCGACCTTACAGCTTGCTGTCATGGGGCTTTTCATTTCTGTACTCCTTGGCATACCGCTTGGGGTTATCAGTGCAACAAAACAGTATTCGCTATTTGATAACTTAGCTACTATCTTTGGTCTTATATTTGTTTCAATACCAAACTTTTGGCTAGGTATGATGCTTGTTGTCTTTTTCTCAGTCAACTTAGGGTGGCTTCCGCCTTCCGGGTTTGAAACTCCAGCACAGTGGATTCTTCCGGCGTTTACACTTGGAACCGGGCAGATGGCAGTTGTTATGCGTATGTCTCGTTCCAGTATGCTTGAGGTTATCAGGCAGGATTATATAAGAACCGCAAGAGCAAAAGGACAGAAAGAATCCGTTGTTGTTTGGAATCATGCACTTAGAAATGCGTTGATTCCTGTTGTTACAGCAGTAGGGCTTACATTCGGATTCCTTTTAGGCGGTGCGGTTTTAACAGAAACAATTTTCTCAATAAATGGTATAGGTCGTTTCATGGTTCAGTCAATAAATAGTAGGGACAACCCTGTAATTAACGGCGGCGTGTTGTTTTTGGCTTTATCATTTAGCGTTGTTAATCTTGGTGTAGATATTCTTTACGCATATCTTGATCCTCGAATTAAATCTCAATATAAGTAGGGGTGATAAACTGTGAGTGACAATAACAATGTAAACACTAGAAAGCGTCCGCCTAAAAAGAAAAGCCAAATGGCTGATGTATGGAGACGTTTCAAAAGAAATATAACAGCTATGGTGGGGCTATTCATTATAATTATTTTGGTTCTTACCGCTATATTCGCAAACGTTATCGCACCTCCTGTATTTGATGACCGCCTTGGAGACTATATGCCAAGTTACATGCAGCAGAATTTGCGTAATGCAAATGCATTTCCAAGCGGAGATAATTGGTTCGGTACTGATAACTTCGGTCGTGATATTTTCTCAAGAGTTGTTCATGGCTCAAGAATTTCACTTCAAGTTGGCTTCGTTGTTGTAAGTGTATCTGCAATTTTCGGGGTAATACTTGGTGCTATTTCAGGATTTTATGGCGGTATTGCGGATAATGTCTTGATGCGTATAATTGATATTATGTTGGCGATACCAAATATTCTTCTTGCTGTTGCAATTGCCGCTGCGTTAGGCGCCGGCCTTATAAATGTTATGATTGCAGTCGGGATTGGTGCAATACCGGGATTTGCTCGTATTGTGCGGGGCTCGGTTCTAACGCTTAGAGAACAGGAGTTTATCGAAGCGGCTAGGTCTATAGGAGCAAACGACTATCGCTTAATCGGACGACATATTTTGCCAAACTGTATGGCACCTATTATAATTCAAGCTACTATGGGACTTGCAGGTGCTATCTTATCTGCTGCTGCCCTTGCGTTTATCGGCTTAGGGGTTCAGCCTCCTGCACCTGAATGGGGCGCTATGCTTAACGACGGACGCCGATTTATGCGTGAATTTTGGCCGATTGTTATGTTCCCCGGCGGCGCAATTGCTATGGTAGTTCTTGGGTTTAATATGCTCGGTGATGGTCTGCGTGATGCACTTGACCCACGTCTTAAAAAATAACACTACCGCACATAAAGGAGTGAAATCATGACTGAATCAAACAACATGCTTGAAATTAAAGGTTTAACAATACATTACGTAACAGACGATGGCGTGGTTCGTGCTGTAAACGATTTAAACATAGCCATCGGGAGAGGTGAATCTATCGGTCTTGTTGGTGAAACGGGTGCCGGTAAAACTACAACAGCTCTTGGTATACTCAAATTGGTTCCAAACCCTCCCGGAAAAATAATAGACGGTGAAATTTTCCTAGACGGTGAAGACATAATCAAAAAGTCAGAGCCGGAAATGCGAAAAATCCGTGGTAACAAAGTATCTATGATCTTCCAAGATCCTATGACAAGCCTTAACCCTGTTATGACTGTTAGGGACCAAATTGCAGAAGTTATACTGCTTCACGAGAAAATGCCTGCGGCTAAAGCACTTGAAAAAGCTGAGGAAATGCTTATGAAGGTCGGGATAATGCCTGATCGTGCTAAAGACTATCCTCATCAGTTTTCAGGCGGTATGAGACAAAGAGTTGTAATAGCTATTGCCCTTGCTTGCAGTCCTGAGCTTTTAATTGCAGACGAGCCTACAACAGCACTTGATGTTACTATCCAAGCACAAGTTCTTGAGCTTATGAAGAACCTCAAGGAAGAGTTTAATACTTCCATGATTATGATTACGCATGACCTCGGGATTGTTGCAGAAATTTGTGATAAAGTTGCAGTTATGTATGCCGGAAGCGTTGTTGAATATGCCGATAAGCTTGAACTTTTCAAAAACCCGAAACATCCTTATACAATAGGGCTTTTCAACTCTATTCCGGATATCGGTAATGATGTTGAATCACTTAAACCAATAAAAGGCTTAATGCCTGACCCGATGAACCTGCCTACGGGCTGTCCGTTCCATCCTCGCTGTGATAAAGCGAAGCCGGAATGCTCAGAGAAAATTCCAGCAGGTTATGATATCGGCAACAATCATATAGTCAAATGTATATTATTCAATCAGTAGGGAGGTGACGACATGGCTGAAAAATTTTTGGAAGTAAAGAACTTAAAAAAGTATTTCAAAACTAAAAGAGGATGGCTTCATGCTGTTGATGATATTGATTTCGTTATAAACAAAGGTGAAACTCTTGGCTTGGTTGGCGAATCCGGATGCGGAAAGTCTACTACCGGAAGGGTAGTTTTAAGACTGCTTGAAGCTACTGCCGGCGAGATTCTTTTCAATGGAGAAGATGTTCTAAAATTTAACAAACAAAAGATGAGAGAAATGCGCCAAAATGCGCAAATAGTTTTCCAAGATCCGTTTGCATCTTTGAACCCTCGTATGAGTGTTTCACAAATTATTGCAGAGCCTCTCGTTATCAACAAGACGGTATCTAGCAAACACGAGATTCAGAAAAAAGTTGCTTCTCTTATGGAAACAGTTGGTCTGGCGTCACGCCTTGAAAATGTATATCCGCATGAACTTGACGGCGGAAGACGTCAAAGGATAGGCATCGCCAGAGCACTTGCACTTAACCCATCTTTCATTGTATTGGATGAGCCTGTTTCTGCGCTTGATGTTTCGATTCAAGCACAAATACTAAACCTTATGGATGAACTGCAAGATGAACTCGGACTAACATATCTATTTGTTTCTCATGACTTGAGCGTTATTAAACATGTTAGTGATAACATTGCAGTTATGTACTTGGGTAAAATAGTCGAAATGTCTGACTATGCATCAATATTTGTTGACCCATTACATCCTTACACAAAGGCTCTTTTGTCGGCTATCCCAATTCCGGATGTTGATATTAAGCGTGAAAGGATTATACTTGAAGGTGATGTTCCAAGCCCGATAGCTCCGCCGCCGGGATGTAGATTCTATGGCAGATGTTACGCACGCAAAGATATTTGCAAGGATAACACGCCTGAACTTTTGCCTGTTTCCGAAGGCAGATCTGTTGCATGTCATATTGTGCATGAACAGAGAAAAGGTTAAGCTATAAAATGGAGAAATTTATAAAGCTATTTACGGCTTCGCTTACTTGTATTTTAATAATTGCTGTATGCGGGGTTATATATGGTTTTGTTATAGGCGATGGGCTTACGTTTTCCTACGCCTATAGTGCAAATTTTATTATAGGTGCGATATTGATGGCAGCCGGAATTGTTTTATTGTTTTTACCCATCGGTATAAGCTTTAAAAGTAATAAGCTTGTTGATCATTCGACTTATGTTGAAAGAACAAAAGATGCACGTGAATCTAAGCAAGAAAAAGCTTATGAACTTCTGTATCTGGGATTTTTAAATGTAATCAACGCCGGCACAATTCAAATTGTGCATTGGTTGATAACATAGTGAGCGTAAATCATGTCCTATCCTTATAAGGTGCGGACATGATTTATGTCAGAGACAATAAAAAATATTCAACCGACCCCGATCGCTTACGTTGCAAGCTTTTCGGGTATGCGACCAAAACTGTAGGTGACAAAATTTTGAGCAATGTAAAAGTTGGGACAGGCATCATACCTTCCATTAAAAAGAAAAGCATGTTTAGCGTGATCTTGAGAACTGTTATTAAAAGCAAAACTGCGTTTGCAGGCTTAATTATCATATTACTTTTGATTTTGTCAGCTATTTTTGCAAATGTTATCGCCCCTCCTGTATTCGACGATCGCCTGGGAGATTATCTCCCAAGTTGGAGCAGACAAGACCTTAACAACAGGTTTCAACAACCTAATATGGAATTTTGGTTTGGGACTGATAATTTTGGACGTGATATCTTCGCAAGAGTAATTCATGGATCAAGAATTTCCCTTCAAGTAGGTGCTATTGCTGTTTCAATTTCAGCGGCTATCGGCGTTATGCTTGGAGCAATATCAGGATTTTATGGCGGCAGATGTGATAATGTTTTAATGCGTATTCTTGATATGGCTCTTGCAATACCAAACATATTGCTTGCCATTGCCATTGCTGCGGCACTTGGTCCGGGGCTTATAAATGTTATGATTGCTGTTGGGATAGGAGGCATCCCCGGTTATGCACGTATTGTAAGAGGATCCGTTATGTCCGTTAAAGAACAGGAATTTGTTGAAGCCGCAAAATCATCGGGTGCGACCGATGCAACATTGATTTTTAGGCATATTTTGCCAAACTGCATGTCTCCGGTTATCGTTACTATGACAATGGGGCTAGGCAGCGCAATTTTAGCTGCCGCCGGTCTTGCTTTCATCGGTCTGGGAGTTTCACCACCAAGCCCTGAATGGGGCGCAATGCTCAGCGACGGACGACGATTTATGCGTGAATTTTTACCGATGGTTGTGTTCCCCGGAGGTGCTATCGCTTTAGTTGTCTTAGGCTTTAACATGTTTGGTGACGGCTTGCGTGATGCCCTTGACCCAAGGTTAAACCAACGATAGCTAGCGGAATTATAGTAAAACAATTTTTTAGAAATCTGCTATTGATTTTGCAAAATACTTATGATATAATTCGTATTGCTAATAGAAAAATTGCGTGAGTAGCTCAGTGGTAGAGCATCGCCTTGCCAAGGCGAGGGCCGCGAGTTCGAATCTCGTCTCGCGCTTGTGTTAAAAAGGGTTGCTTTGTAGCCCTTTTTGCGTTTAGAAATAAATATATAATTATTGCTGCATTATGCTGATGGTTATTTATACATAGAGAAAATTGTCTTAACTTAGTATAGACAGAACACCTATCTCCCATATAGGAATCTAGAGCCGTAAATGAGTCATTTTTTTTCCTGCCCACCATTAAACTTATTCATAGCAAAAGCAACCCCATTCAACAAAATCTCACAAACAGCGTCACCTGCTTTTGTTATTCCATTAATCATATTAGGCATTTCATTATCAGTAAATCGGCTAAGCACGTAATCCGCAAGGTCATATTTTTCAGGCTTTTCGCCTATCCCTACCCTAACCCGCACAAAGTCATCCCGCTCTGTCATGCGTAGAATATTTTTTACACCATTGTGGCTTCCTGCACTGCCTTTTTCTCGTATTCTTATATCCCCCGGCTCAAAAGCTATGTCATCATATACGACAATGATATCTTCTACCGAGCGGTTATAAAATGCTAACATATCCCTTACGCATTCACCGCTTAAATTCATATATGTTTGAGGCTTTATGAGCAGCACTTTTTTGCCTGCAATTATCCCATCGCCGAAAACCGCTCGGTGTTTCACTTTTTTAAGCGGTATATTATAATCATATGCAAGCTTATTGATTACTTCAAATCCGATGTTATGTCTTGTGCCTTTGTATTTATTTTCCGGGTTACCAAGACCAAAGATTAGTTTCATATGTTTTGTGATGCTCCTTTGACTTAGGGTGTTATGTCACTATCAAAAATGATCTAGGGCGTGTTCCCACTATCTGAAACGCTCATCTTTTTGCAGGTTTTGCGCCACTCTTCGTTAAAAATTCTTGAAATACGTTCAGTATTTCTGCAAATTTTTGCCTCGATTGACACAAAA
>WRBF01000025.1 GCA_009784685.1 Defluviitaleaceae bacterium
ATGCACAATGCACAATGCACAATGCACAATGCACAATGCACAATGCACAATGCACAATGCACAATGCACAATGCACAATGCACAATGCACAATGCACAATGCACAAAATATTTTAACTTCTGGGGGCTTTTGATTGCAAGCTTTTATTTGTGCTTTGTGATTTGTAATTTGTAATTTGATGGCAGGCTCTTGGCAATATCCCCTGCATATAACTTATTGCTACACCGAAATTTGTCATTGGTATGCCTGCTTCTTTGGCGGAGTTTAACCTGTAACGCATTTCGCAGTTATTTTGCATACATCCGCCGCAGTGAATAATGATTTTATACGCAGATAGATCATCTGGAAACTCACCGCCGGAAGTGAACACATATTCAGGCTTTGCACCGGTATACTTTTCAAGCAAACGTGGTATTTTAACCGTTCCTATATCGTCACATTGACGGTGATGTGTACAGCCTTCCGCAATCAAAACTTTGTCTCCGTCTTTAATGTCATCAATCTTTTTTGCGCTGACAGCCGCATACTCCAACACTCCTTTATAGCGTGCCATAAGTATAGAAAACGAAGTAAGCCCCACATGAGACGGCACAATCTTAGACACCTCGTCAAAAACCTGGCTGTCTGTAATAACAAGTTTAGGCGGCTCTTTAAGCTTATCAAAGACTTCTTTCAATTCATTCGGCTGTACAGTAACACAAATTGCACCCGCTTCCAGTACATCTCGTATAACTTGCTGCTGCGGAAGTATCAATCTGCCTTTTGGTGCGCCTGCATCAATAGGCGTTACAAGCACCACAACATCACCTGAATCAAGCAAATCAGCCGCAAGCCTCTCTTTTTCTTCATCATCTGCCCCTGTTTTCGCTATAAGCTCTTTCAACTTATTAATATTTTGGCCTGTCTTTGCACTAACTTTTATACCATCGCTAGGATTAGATTCCACTGAGTCACATTTATCGCATTTATTGTATACAGTTAAGTATTTCACGCCCATTCTTTCAAATGTGCTTATAAATTCATTTTCGAAATCGCCTAGCCCTTCCTCGGAATCAACAACAAGCAAGGCGATATCCGTCTTGCGCAAAATATTTTTTGCCTTATCAATGCGCAGTTTACCAAGCTCGCCTTCATCATCTATGCCCGGAGTGTCAATAAACACAACCGGACCTATAGGTAAAAGCTCCATCGTTTTGTAAACAGGGTCTGTAGTCGTTCCTTTAACATCAGAAACAACCGCCGCATTCTGCCCTGTAATAGCGTTTAATAAGCTGGATTTACCTGCGTTTCGTCTTCCAAAAATTCCAATATGCAAACGCTCTCCGCGCGGCGTATTATTCATGTTCCAGCCCCATTTCAAATAGAATTCTTGCCGGCACTAGCGATAATTTTATCGCCAAGCAGCCGTGTTTCATCATCCGCATAATCCGCTAAATATTCACTTAGAGTTATAATCGCATTGGAATTACACTGCTTCTTAATCAACCCTGATTTGCATAACTCCATAAATCGCTGACCTACTCGCCCTTCTTGATAACATGCAGTGCAAAAGCTCGGAATATATCCAATTTCCAACAGCCAGCGCACAACTTCGCCTAGGCTGCGGTTATCGCTAATTTCGAACTGGCTTGTGTCCTCGGTTATATTTTGTGAGCTATATCCCCCGATGTTGGTGCGTGAACCGCCGCTTATCTGTGAAACTCCCACATCTAAAACCCTGCGCCTACAAGCCTCGCTTTCCCGTGTAGAAACAATAATCCCTGTGTATGGCACGCTTATACGCAAGCAAGCGACAATCCTTTCAAACGTATCGTCGTCTATGCCATATTTAAAGCTATTCGTTGAAATAGTCCCGGAACGTCGTATGCGTGGAACGCTCATAGTATGAGGGCCAACGCCATGCACGGCCTCAAGATGCTCGGCGTGCATAAGCATAGCCGCAAACTCATAACGATAATCCGCCAGTCCAAACAACACGCCAATACCAACATCATCTATCCCGCCCTGCATTGCCCTGTCCATAGCCTCTGTATGCCAAGCATAATCAGATTTAGGTCCGGCTAAATGAACAGACTTATACGTTTCCTCGTGATAAGTTTCCTGAAACAAAATGTATGTCCCTATATCAGCGGTTTTAAGCTTGCGATATTCTTCAACCGATGCGGCGGCAATATTAACATTAACACGCCGGATAGCTCCGTTTTTATGCTTAATGCTATAGATTGTGTCGATAGATTCCAATATGTAATCAATAGGGCTGTGTTCAGGGCTATACCCTGCTTCTAACGCAAGCCGCTTATGTCCCATATCCTGCAAGGCAATAACTTCACGTCTTATTTCGTCCTGTGTCAGCTTCTTGCGAACCATGTTGTTGTTTTTAGCGTTGTACGAGCAATAAATACAGCCGTTATCGCAGTAATTAGACAAATAAAGCGGCGCAAACAATACAACACGTTTACCGTAAAACTCTTGCTTTAACTTTCCCGCAAGCTCAAAAAGCTCACCGCTTTCGCCGCCTACAAGCAGCAATAAGGCTTCTCGGTGGTTAAGACCTTTTTTCTCTGAAGCTTTTCGCATGACCTTACTAATTAATTCACGATTCCCCTTATTTTCATCTGCCCAAGCAAGTGCTGATTCAATTTCATCATGACTAATAAATTCTCTCGCATTAAGAGATTTCGCATCATACATCAGAATAATCCCCCCTGTCTACAACTATTTCACAGCCGATGCTGTTCATACGCCGTCCAATGCACCCACGGCAAAGCTGTGCGCTTTCATCTGTACAAATTTTGTTGTCGTACAGCATATATTTTTCACGAGCATACTCCGGCGAAAGGTTAGGCATAACCACATTTGCCCCTGCCAAAACCCCCATCTCTCGCCCTGTTGGTTCCAATGATCCTAACGCAGTAGTCGCAGGGATCAATAAATGAGGATTAATCAGCCGCAATACAGCAAGCGTGTTAAGCGTAAGCTGTAAATCGCCCCGTTTTTCACCTGCAAACGGCGTTGATGAATGAGGAATAAACGGGCCGATTCCAACCATAGCAGGGTCAAGATCTTTGATAAATAACAAGTCATCCACAATGCAATCCAAAGTTTGCCCGGGAGAACCAATCAAAAACCCGCACCCAACCTGATAACCAATCTCTTTCAAATTCTTCAAACATTTTTGCCGATCTGAAAGCATCATATCAGACGGATGAAGCATAGCATAATGTTCCTCATTTGAAGTTTCCTGCCTAAGCAGATATCTGTCTGCGCCAGCATCCCGCAAACGCTTTAAGCTCTTATAATCACGTTCACCAAGCGATAATGTAACGGCGCAATCGGCATAATCATACTTAATAGCCCGAACAATATCAACCAATATTTCATCGGTATAGTAAGGATCCTCGCCACCTTGAAGCACAAATGTACGAAATCCAAGTTCATACCCCTCGGCACAGCAGCTAAGAATCTCATCTTTCGTTAATCTATATCGTTGTGCATCCGTGTTGCCAGTCCGCAGACCGCAATAATAACAATTTCTCTTGCAATAACTGGTAAACTCGATTAAACCACGCATATAAATCTTGTTCCCAAAAACTCTCTCTCTTACTGCTTTTGCACGCTCATGCAAATATTTATCTTCACAAACCAGAACAGCTTTAAACTCGTCACGAGTAAGAAGCCGATCTCTTTCAAGCCTGTCTATCAACTCTCTCATAATCATACCTCATTTTGAATAAACGGTTTTTACGCTTACTCCGTTCAATCTCCCTATTTTCCCGGATAACGCACTGATTTTATCATGCGGCGCATCCATAACCACGCTAATTACATTCATCTTCCGCTGCCTATACGGAATGCCCATACGTCCAATAATCCCGTCCGCATATTCATGCAAAATACCATTCACTTCCGCAACGCTTTCCATGTCCTCAACAATAATAGCCACAACAGCAACCCTTGTTTCCATATAAACCACCCTTCGTACTAAACAAAAAAGCGCCCCGAAAGGCGCAATAATCCTACAATACAAAAAAGAATCACAGCACCTTCCTCTTTGAGCAAAAATTGGTCTCAGAGTCAGGAACAATTGTTAATGCACAATTATCAATTAACAATGCACAATTAAAAGATTAAAAACAAAAGCCTTCTGTTTTGTGCATTGCCAAAGGCATTTGAATGCCTTTGATGGATTGATGGCAGGGCGGTGTATCCTGCATCTCAAGTACCTCTTTCAAGGTGTGTCGGGAACCATTTCCGACCTCAACAACCCAACATAAATTATGCTTATTCAACTACATAATTATGCACTAAAACACACACATTTGTCAATATCATTTTTAAAAATGTCGCAGATTACAAAGCACAAATAAAAAATTGACACAAAAACCGTCAGAAGTTAAAATATTTTGTACATTGTACATTGTGCATTGTGCTTTGCATTAACCGTACCGCCAAACATCCCCCTTACCAACCCCTTGATTGAGCGCAATGTTAAGCCCATTTGCTATTATAACCGAAAGGTCGTTAACGACATCATCAACTTCTTTTGGCGTTACGAACATGTTGCCGTCGTATGGTTCAAGGGCTGATAGTATCATAGGGTATTTTTCTTCGGATGAAAGTTCTTTTATTATGCTGTAAAATGCTGCGCCGCTATTTGATTCTGCTTGAAGATCGCTTAATATCCCATCAAGAACGTCGTTTACCATAGTTGCCGCATCAACAACGGTTGGTACGCCGATTGCTATAACCTTTACACCCAACGTTTTTTCATTTAATTCTACCCGCTTGTTGCCCATTCCTGCCCCCGGGCTTATGCCTGTATCGGATATTTGTATCGTTGAATTTATGCGGCTTAGTTCTCTGGCGGCTAATGCATCTATTGCGATTATTAAATCGGGTTTTATCCTGTCTGTTACACCTTTAACGATTTCATATGTTTCAATGCCGGTTATGCCTAAAACCCCCGGAGAAATTGATGCAACAGCACGCACCTTTCCTTCAAGCTCTTTAGGGATTATTCCTTCGTTTTTTAAATGCCGTGTAACAAGAACCTTTTCAGCGGCACGAGGACCCAGTGCATCAGGCGTTACATTTCTGTTGCCGAGCCCTACTACAAGAATCACGCCGTCGCTTTTTAGCCCGTGTAAGTTCCCTACTATATCTGCCAAAACTTTGATTATTTCTTCATGCGTCTCTTTGTCACGTTCTTTAACTGCGGCAGATTCTATCGTTATATAATTCCCGATTGGCTTTCTAAGCTGATTTTCTCCGTTTTCATTCGTAATTTTCACATGAACAACCCTTATTTCCCCATTACAAAATTCCTGCTCGTTTACGACAACTCCGTCGATAAAACTTGCTTCTTGTTCTTCGCATAGCATTTCGTGTGCTTCTATAGCTAAGTCTGTTACAACATTTCTTTTTTTCATCTGTGCCCCTCCGGTTAATTGCTTCTATTTGTATAATTCACATAAAATTCGTTAATTATAATATTATTGTAGAAAATATTTATGGAAAAAGGAGCAAATTATAATGGACAAAAAAACTCAACAAAGAATCATCGACGAAAGTTTAAAAAAAAATTCGAATGTTGTTTCGGCAACAGATTTAACAGGGCTTATGAGCTCAATGCCTGAAAATTTTGAACAATCAAAAGCTTTGAAGGATATTTATCCGATACAGAAGTAAATTATCAATTAACAATGCACAATTGACAATGCACAATTAAAGCCAATGATTCCTATTAATCTTTCCATTGTGCATTGTGCATTGATAATTGTGCATTGTTTCTCAAGGGTAATTGTTCGAAATATAATTTTCCCGAAATTTTTTATTTTTTTTGATTTACAACTTACACTTTCAGCCATTTTATGTTATAATGAAATATACTAATAGCGTTTTAACTTTTTATTGCGTCGAAAATTAAATTATTTCACAGTTTTGGCGGCGCAACCCCCTTTTAACCGGGGGATAAATATTTAGTTTGTAGTTGTATTAGGGGGCAGTTTGAAGGTGTTTTGCGTTGGAGACAAAATTGTATACCCGATGTATGGTGCGGGCATTATAGAAGATCTTGAGCATAAGTCTATCGACGGAGGGCTTACGAACAACGTCTATTATGTGCTTAACATACCGGTTGGTAATTTAAAGATAATGCTCTCAGCTAACAAGGCGGTCGGTTTAGGTGTTCGTGAAATATCACACGAAGACGAGGTTGTTGATATTATCGAAAGTATTATGTCCGAACCTATAGACATGCCTGAAAATTGGAACGAGCGATATAAGCTCAATATGGAAAAAATTAAAACCGGTCGGCTTTCTGAGGCTGCTCTTGTTTTTAGAAATCTTATGATACGGGAGCAAAAGCGTGTTTTATCAAGCGCAGAAAAAAAGGTTTTAACAAGCGCAAAGCAAGTAATTCTTTCCGAGCTTATACTTTCGCTTAATATCGAAAAATCTGAAGCTGAAGCAATTTTAATGCGAACTTTGGAAAAAAGTGTTTTTGCTGTTAACTAATTCCCCGGGTTGGTAATAAATATCGTGAATCAAAATAACAACAGTACAAATGCAAGTACAAATACCAGTACATTTCTAACCGTATTTTCCGTTGCCGGGATAACTGCCGTTGTCAGATTGCTGACCGTTTTTAGTATGCAGCTGTATATGGCACGCTACGGAGCTACTGATCCTAAGCTTAACATATTCAGCTATGCGTTAATGCTGCCAAACACGGTTTTTACATCTGTCGGCACGGTTTTAACGACGGCTGTTGTTCCTATTTATGCTGCGTTGATTGCTAAAAAATCAGAGATGCAGGCTAAAAAGTTTCTTGACGATATTATCTCCATTTCATCATTATTTATCCTTGCCCTTGTTTTGATAGGCACTTTTGCTGCGCCTTTTCTTGCGGGAATTGCTGTGCAGGACTCCCCCGAGCTTGTTGAATATGCGATATTTTCAATTAGAGTGCTTATGCCCGTTATGTTTGCATATGGGCTTTCTTTTATTTTCCAGGGGATTTTACAGTCCCACGGCAAGTTTAAGCTTGTTGCTGCCGTTAGTGCGCCGACTGCTATAATCACGATTGCTTATCTGTTTTTATGGGGCGATCGTTTTGGCGTTACCGGTCTTTTGTATGCTACGCTTATCGGGCTTGTTTCGCAAGCCGCTTTACTTCTTCCTGCTGTTTTGAAAACGGGTTATCGCTTTAAGCTGTCATTTGATTTTAAAAGCGATCATATCAAGGCTTGCGGAAGACTTGTGCTGCCTGTTCTTCTTGGTGTTGGGGCATATCAAATCAACACGCTTTATAACTCTACCGTCGCAATGCGCCTCGAAAGCACGACCATCATACATTTTGTTCAAAATATAGTTATCATGTCCGTTTTAACATTCGTTTTTTCGATTGCGGCAGTTTATTTCCCGAGGTTTTCTGTGCTGTGGGATTCTGATGATATAGTCGGCTTTAAAAAATCTCTCTCCGATGTTATGAGTGTTTTGATATTTTTGCTTCTTCCGATGTCGTTCGGGTTTATCGCTGTAAGGTTTAACCTGCTTAACCTGCTTACATATCATGGACAGGTAACGATGGACGAGGTTTTAATTTCAGCTAATCTTTTGGCACTTTATTCGATTGGTATATTGGCACTTGGATTTAAAGAGGTTTTTGACCGTGCTTTTTATGCACAAAAAAATGCAAAAATATCCGGAAGAGTTGGCGTTTTGATAATGGGTTTGAACGTCGCTTTGAACTTAGCGTTAATTCAGTTTTTCGGCGTGTATTCGCTGCCACTTTCCTTTGCTATATCCGCTTCAATCGGAACGGCAACGCTTGTATTTATTATGAGGCGCAAACTTGAGACATTCGGCGGAGGAACTTCGGCACTTGTCTTAAGATGTTTCATTGCTTCTGTTTGCATGTTTGCTGTCTTGGCAGTGTTTATTCCGTTTTTTGATGGGTTTTTTGATAACAGCATCGCAGATAGATTTATCCGGCTGTTTGTTCCGGTTTTAGCCGGTGTTGCTGTATATTTCGGCGTTGCTGCTATGATAGGCGTTAAACAGGCTAGAATCCCTTTTGTATTCGGGCATAATCAAGTTCGCAAGATAATTCTCAAATTTAAAAGGAGTTAAGCTACTCGACATTGCTCTTTGAAGAGCGTTGTTGAGTAGTTTAACTCCTTAATCATGCTTTGCATCATGCATTTACGAGTAGTTGAACTACATTAAATAACATACTTCGGATTTTTAGAAGGCCGTGAATCAAGCTCCTTCCGTTTCTCTTCATATCCGGGATGTCCGAACAGCGCATATGTTGCATTTTTCCCCTCTTCCACTCCCGGTTGATCAAAAGCATTAATGTTCATAAGCTCTCCCGCAAAGCCTGTCGCAACTTCAAGCATATAAATGAACTGCCCCACTGTGAACGCATTAACCTCAGGGAACGTTATCGTCATATTCATCTTGCCGTTTTTAAGCAGAGCATATTCTGTTGCAATTTGCTCATATTGAATAAGCGTATTTTGCGTCACGCCGCCTAAAAAGCCAATCGAAGGAATATCCCCAAAAATTTTCGGAATTGTTATCTCTTCCTTATATTTATCAACCCCAACAAACACCACTATCTTATCCGAAGGACCTTCAACATAAAGCTGAACTTGCGAATGTTGATCCGTTGCTCCTAACGCTTTAACAGGGGTCGGACCAACGTTAACAACATTGCCGTCGTTATCAAGCCGCTTACCGAGAGATTCTGCCCAAAGCTGACCATACCAATCCGACATATATTTAAGCGAATCCGCATATGGCATCATAACCGATATTGGCATCCCCCGTTCCATAGCGATATAGTTTATCAAAGCGTACATATGCGCCGGGTTTTTATAAATATTCGCCTCTTTACAAATTTCATCCATAAATGCCGCACCTGCAAGAAGCTCTTTAATGTCTATCCCGCAAAATGCTGCCGCTAAAAGCCCTACAGGTGTAAGCTCTGAAAAACGCCCGCCGACATCTGAAGGGACATAAAATATTTTATAACCTTCGTCTTTGGCAATTTTAATTAAGTTACCCTTTTCTTTATCGGTCGTTGCGACTATATGCTCTTTCGCCTTTTCTTTACCGAGCTTTGACTCCAACATTTCTTTGATAATCATAAACTGAGACATAGTTTCCGATGTGCTTCCTGATTTCGAAACAACATTAAACAGCGTTTTTTCAAGGTCGATTATATCAAACAAATAAACCAACCGTTCCGGGTCAACATTATCAGCAATATAAAGACGAGGAAACCCGCCCCGCTTTTCACGGCTAAGCTCGTTATAATACGGATGGTTTAACGCTTGCTGAACTGCCATTGGTCCAAGAGCAGAACCGCCGATACCAAGCACAACAAACGTATCAAAGTCATCTTTAACCTCAGCAACATAATCAAGTATTTCCCGGACAATTTCATCTTGATTATAAGGAAGGTTGCGCCAAGCCATTTTTTTATCCCTATCCGTAAGCATAGCTCCGGATGCTGCCTCAATTTTGCCGCAAAGAGCAGCAATTTCACCTTCACTTATCCCGTTTTCCCCTAAAAGCTCCGCCATTACGTTGTTAAAGTCAAACTTAAGAGCCATCTTGCCTTTAGCCATTTTATCATTTCCCTTCATAGTTTTTTCGATATCATACTTTCCCTTAAACTTTAGATTGGATCGGCTTATTAGGTTTCTTTTTAAGTCTTTAAAAACGACAATGTCTATAGCCACCAAACACACTAGCTTCTTTCCTTTATCAAAAACCAACAATACCTCAAGTTACCGCAAAATCTTAAAAAGCCGTTAAAAACGACAACGTCTATATCCATCAAAAACACCAACCTCTTTCATTTATCAAAAAACAACGTACACCAATGGTTTGGTCAAGCTTTTTAAAAGCTTGCGGGGTATTGGGGCAGCGCCCCAAGGTCTAAAAAAGGAGCTTTTTTGCATCTTTTTTTGCTCCTTCTAAAAAAAGAAGTCTGCCCTAACCAACTACAACAAATTAAAACCTTAAACTAAAAACATAGAAACCAAAAATATCCGATAGCATTTACCTTAGATGTGAAAATAGTAGGCTTTAGCTTTAGAACAAAGAGAATATGAGCGTGCCACTGGTTCTTCTTTTTTTAGAAAGAGAGCAAAAAAAGAAGCAAAAAAGCTCTCCTTTTAGACCTTGGGGCTCTGCCCCAACACCCCGCAAGCTTTTAAAAAGCTTGACCAAACCATTTGACATACGTTGGTTTCTCTAAAGCGCACGATATTGGTGTTTTTGATGATTATCAGCACTATCGCTTTAAAAACCCCTCAAAACCTGCATCTTCATTCAACCCAAACTCTTCATAACCCCTCGAATTCAAAACCAAAACCCGCAAATAATCCCCTATCTCATCCAAAAACTCCAAATGCATTTCAGAATATTCTTGCAGCCCGGCAAAAAGCAAAATACCGATTGTATTATCATGCAAATGCACAGGAACAGCCATAACTGCCTTTGGTTTTATATCACCCAACACAGTTCGAAATATATATTCAGTATCATCCGGAATGTTGTTAATTATAGTTATTTCATTTTGCATAGCCGCCGCACCTATAAGCCCCTCACCCATTGTGGTGTCAAATTCTTTATAAATATTTTTACCAAACCCTATCGAATATTTGAGTACAAGCTTTTCGTTTTTCGAAAGATAAAAAGCGCAGCAATTAGAATCCGTTACTGCGGCAAGCCTGGGTAGAAGTTCTTTTAACATATCTCTCATGTTAGCATTAAGCGGAATCGATCTAATTATTCGTCGGATTTCTGTGCTTCGCCCTTCTCTAATCTCCAATATGTTTTTCGTCATTGCGACAGCTGAAAAAGCCGCTTCGAAATTTTTATCATCCGTTGGAATGTATTCAAAGTCGGCATCATGTTGAGTTAAATTCTGAATTCCCTTTGTTAATTCCTTCGTTTGTTTCTCGGTATTTTTGCTGTGAAAATATGATGTGAACGAATAAGTGTAAAGCGCAGTAAATGCAATTGAAAGGACAAACAAAATTGCATATCTGCCGAGGAAGAACGTGTATAATACGAAACAAGCGAACGCCATCATAAAAAACCCGGCTAAGAAAATTATCTTCATTAGAGTTTCGTCTTTTGATTTAAAGTTCAAACTAAATTTCCTTTCAAAAAGGGGCAAAACCTTAAAAGCTCTGCCTAGCGTAATTTTAATTATAACACGATATCAAACAGCGAACCTGATCCGTTCGTTCCATTGTTAAAAACTATATTGTTATTTGCTACCATGTTTTGTTGGTTTATAAAGTTAAAATAGTTGTTGAGCATTTCGTTTGGGTTAACCCGCTTAAATTCGCTCATAGATCCGGCACCGGCTTTGTTTGCTTCTTTATATGCTTCTCCGGCGATTTTTGAAATACGGCTTCCGATTCCTCCATTGACTATTCCGCCGAATGGTTGGAACGTTCTTTCCGCAACTCCGCTTACTATAGCCCCTTGAAGCTCTTCGTCGTTGATTTTCAACGAGCCGTCTGCTTGAACATCAAGCCCTGTACGAGATAATGTTTGAGAATAAGTATTTACTGCCGACCTTAGCTTTAAAGATAGGCTGTCTGCAATTCTATCACCTTTATTAGCAAAAGCTGCCTTTAAAAGATCGTTGAAATTTTTTGCAAATCGGTTTATTTGCGCTTTGACTAAATCAACATCTGCTCCTGTTGAAATTTTGACCGGGTTGTTTGAAGCGTTTCGAAAAACAGCTTTAACGCCATAGCTTATGTTGACCTCATTTGATGTAGAGACGATACTTGACCCGCCGTTTAAGCTGTACACAGCATTTTGCGAATCACCGGTTGTATTAGCAAGGTTAAGATCTGAAACAATGCTGCCAAAGCCAACAACATCGCTGATTTCGAATGCGTTTAAATCACCTGTTTTAAGCGAGGTTATAGTAACAAGAGACTGTTTTGAAGACGTATCATACTTGACTTCAGCGAACACACCGACATCAGTTTCGTTGATTACGCCTACCATCTTTTCCATAACACCTTTAGCACTATCCGTCGATTCAACTTCAACGCTAAGATTAAAACTTTTGCCGCCTGTTGAAATTGTAAAATGATTCGTACCATAAGATCCGTCAAATGGGCTGTTTGTTCTAAAAGGTGTGCCTGTATTCCTTTGCGGCGTTGCAATTTGTTGTACTGTAATTTCCGCCTTAAATCCGTTTGGTGTTTTCGCTTTTGACTTTATCTGTACAACATCTGTATTATCGGACACTATAGTCCGTTTTCTGAAGGATGATTTCGAAAACGACATAATATCCTCAGCAACGACTTTAAGAAAAGCAGCTTCACGCTTGATTTGCGTATAGGGGTTTGATGCAATAGCGTTATTTTTGCCATAATACGCATCAAACATGTTTTTAGCCGTTTTCGACGTAAAAGTGCTCTTTGAACCCTGAGTACCAAGGCTTACGCCTGACGGAATACCACTTGGAAGCGCAGAATTATTAATAACAGAATTAGTAATGCCGACAGCCATAAAAACACCCCTTTTGTTGGTAGGTAATAGGTAAAAGATAATAGCACCAATCATAAACTTTTGTCATTGCGGGCTTGACTCGCAATCTCAACCAATCAATGTGCTTATAAGATTGCGGGTCAAGCCCGCAATGACAGTGATTCTATTCAACTTAACAGTGAATAACTATTTAGTTTCGAAAATTAATTATCATAAATCAGACATGGCTACATGTCTTTAAGTTTATATTACAGGCTTTTGGACTAAAAGTCAAGGATGTTTGCAAGTCACGACAAACGCATGAAGGTCAAAACGTGTACCGAAGCCCTGTCATTGCGGACTCACATGAATCTAATTTGAGCGAACATGCTAAAAAGCTCGTCATTGCGGGCTTGACCCGCAATCTTCATGTGTTTGTCGTGGTTTGCAAGTGGGTTCATTTATTACTCATTTATATTCATATATAACCATTTGCCAAATCCTGCATAAATGTGATACAATCAGAGCAATATATTGATGCACCAACCACTGCAATATCTGAAAGGACTGATTATAGTTATGAAGGTGGCTGTCATTAAAAGTGCTCCTAAAGATTTTGATTTTGGGGTTTCCGGCGCTTTAGACGTTATTTGTGAAATAATGAACGAGCTCGGCATTGAAGTTTATACGGCGGACTTGTTTGATGATCAAATTCATCATTATAAAGGTGTTCTTTCAGATGCTGTACAGCAAATTGCTGATAATGTTAAAAGTTCTGATGGTGTAATTTTCAGCACGGTATCTTGCTTGTTTGCGCCTTCTTCTGCTCTTTCTGCTCTTTTTGAATATTTGCATCATGATTATAATGATGTCTTAACCGGCAAAAACTGTATGAGCCTTGTTGTTAATTCCGGTGTTTTAAACGGAAGCGACCGTTCAGCTTCGGATTATTTAGGCAAAGTTCTTTCACATTTCGGTGCGTTTGATAGCATAAGGGTTTGTTTTGATGATAAAACTGCCAAGTTAGCGGCAGTTAAAGACACCGAAGAACATGGTATACTTGAAAAGCAAACTGAGGACTTTTATCGGATAGTTGCTCAAAACCGTAAATTTTTTGCATCTTATGCTTATGATCCTAAGCTGTCGGATTCCGTTAAACCTGTTAAAGACTTTAAACTTGCTGAAATTGAACCGGAAGAACTTGACTTGCTTACAGGCCTTGATGATAAGGAAATTGAGATTCTTGAATCAATTTCTCCAAAAAAATCAGATGGAGATTTCCCTGCATTCAAGCTCGAAAGTTTTAACGAAGAACAAGAGGAAGATATTGAAGTTTTAACAAACTTCTTCTCTCAAATACTTGAAAATCCTGAAGAAGAAGAGGTCTTACCCGATTTTACTTTGCCGCCTATTAAAAAAATAGTGCCGACTATGGCTTCCAGAAAAAATTCTTCTTGTTTGGCTGAAACAAAAAGCCTTTCTAATAGATTTAACCCGAAAGAAGCTTCCGGAATTAACTCTGTTATGCAGCTTAATATTAGCGGAGACGGCGGCTTTGACGGGCATTTCCATATTAATAATTCAGAATGTTCATTTGCTCAGGGGATTTTTGCTAACCCCGATATTACTATTTTGTCAGATTCAGCCGTGTGGCTTAACATATTAAACGGGAACATTACAGCACAAAGAGCGTTTATGGTAGGGCAGTTAAAAGTTCGGGGAAATTTTACGCTGCTTAACAAGTTTGAGAATATGTTTAGGACATAAAAGGTTTGATATGACAATACCCGGTTAGCGGCGAACTGATTGGATTATCATCTCGGGTTTTTGAAAAAAGGAGGTGCAAATGATGGCACTTGAAACGAAAATAATTTTATTGGCAATACTTCGCATAATTAAGCAAGCGAAAACAAAAGAAGAGATATATGATGCGGTGCTTGAGCTAGCGAATGCTGAGGGAGTTAATGCTAAACCGTTGGACGAATAAACAATCGGCAGGGATATATTGATCCTCTGGCTTAAAAAAAGAGTTAAATCAAAGTTAGGGTGATTATTTGCTCAAAAAATTAAAAGATTTTGCTAAAATACTAGCGCATAAATCAGTTCGCCATAGGGTTCTTTCGGCGTCAAACGAGCTTTCATTCAGGCTGCTTTTGGCGTTGTTTCCGTTTATAATGCTCTGTTTTTCAATTTTGGGATTTTTAAATATAAACAGCGAAACATTTCTGGATTACATAAGCGATGCTGTGCCGGAGGCTCTTTTAGATATAGTCTCTGTTTTCGCTTTGGAAATAATGGAAACCAGAAGCTTAGGGCTTGTTTCGCTTTCGCTTTTTATCGCTTTGTTTAGTGCATCATCAGGTTTTTATGCTGTAATACGAGGAGTCAATAAATCATATGACTATGAGGAAAGCCGTCATATAGTAGTTGTTCGGCTTTTAAGCGTTTTTCTCGTGTTTGTATTCATTTTGGCAATTGCATCAGCAATCGCTGTTGTGGCAGTAAACATAAACATTGTATATACGCTTTTTTCTGACATATTGCTTTCAAGATATGTAATGTTTATAGCCACATTTTTCGCTAACGCTATTTCACTTGGTATGCTGTTTTTTACAACTATGGTCATATATAAAGTTGCAAGCTGTAAAAAGGTTAGATTCATAAGCGTATTGCCGGGGGCTGTGGCTGCGGTCGTCTGTTGGGTTTTAGCAACTAAGCTTTTTTCGGTTTATGTAGCTAATTTCGCAAATTATTCAAATATTTACGGAAGCATAGGCGGGATAATTATTTTGATGATTTGGATTAACATTATATCTGCCGCATTTTTGTTTGGGAGTGAGATTAATTCGTTACTTGATGTCTCGAAGTAATATTAGCAGCTTAACAAAAAAGCTGCTCTTTAACATACTCGGCTTTCTATTTACAGCAATCGGTGCTGTAGGCAGGTTTGTTCCTCTCGTGCCTACTACGCCGTTTATTTTGCTCGCCGCTATCTGCTTTTCTAAGGGTAATCAAAAAATTTATAACTGGCTTCGGAAAAGCCCTTTTTTCGGTCCTTACATAGAAAACTACAGAACAAAACAAGGCATAAGCCGGCTTCATAAAGCCGTAAGCATTTCACTGTTATGGATAGGGCTTGTTATTTCAATGATTCGCCTGCAAACAACATGGGCTTATTTTGTTTTGATAATTGTTGGGATTGGTGTTACCGTTCATTTGTTGATGATTAAAACAAGAAAAGATGAGGATGTATAAGATGTTAAGCAGCGAAAATGTTAGCAACAGCGATGCCATCAATAGCCATAACGGAAAATAGATTACACAGAATGAGAGTAGACGGAACAGACCTTGAAATGATCGGGGATTTTGCGTTAGGGCATTTGCATTTTACGATAGTAGACAGCTGGATTTATTACAGCCTAGCCTCAGATTCGGCTTTTAATGTTAACCTTCATAGGATGCGCCCAAACGGAGCAGAAGCCGGCGTAATCGTCGATGCTGATGTAAGGCATTACGATGTTGTTGATAATTGGATATTCTATAGCGGTTCCGGTGCTTTTAACCTTTACAGGTTTGATCTGAATAATGGTGAAACTATTCAGATAAGCGATGTATTTTTTAGCAATGGGTTTTTGATTTATGAAGATTGGATTTATTACTTAGATGGAACTGATTTTGGAAGCACTTTTGAGCCGCTTAGACGAATGAGATTTGACGGCACAAATATCCAAACAATTATCGATAATAGCGAAGAGCTAACTCAAATCTTTGAAGAATTTTGGATTCCTGTCGTGCCTGTCGGTATTTGAGAATTTATCATTAACGATGGATGGATTTACTATACAGGGACTTTTCACAGCAATCACTCTTGGAATGGCATTTATAGGGTAAAAACCGACGGATCAGAACGTGAACTGTTTCACACGGCTGATTTTAATGTAAGCAGCATAAATATAGTTGGTGACCGTATGTATTACAGATATCACCGAGACATAGACGGTCAACGCCTGGGCTTTACATTTCGCATAAGCCTTGATGGCTCGGAACATCAAAGTTTAGATTATATGATTTTATCGTGTTTTCGAGTGCCGCGTCAATCTAATTTAAGCTAACATGCTCAAAAGCACGTCATTGCGGGCTTGACCCGCAATCTTCATGCTGTGGGCTGTGAGCCGTGTTCATTGCTGTTACAACGTTCAAACATCATTTGCGTTAATAGTGATAAACATAATGTTGAGATTTTTTGCATGAAGATTCCGGGTCGAGCCCGGAATGACAGAGTTTAGGCATATTCGTTACAAATTAGGCTCACGTGTTTTCGAGTGCTTTTTTGATTGACATAAACTAATAAGTGTGATATTATGGCTTGCATTTAAAATCGGCTTGCAATTGCAGGTCGATACAATACTTGGAGGTAGAGACTTTATGAAAAAAATTAAAATGCTGCTGCTATCTATTGCAGCAATTGGTATGATGCTTATGTTCAGCGCATGTGCTGATAACAACAGCGGCAGCGGGGCACAAACTACAGTTCCGGAGATTACTAGCCAAAATGAAACAGCTGATAATGACGACAACGGATCAGATACCGAAAATGGTGATATCGAAGCAGACGGCGCAGGTTCTTCCGTAAGCATTGTAATTCCGGCAGGGTTTGTCGAGTATAACAACGACGCTTTAGGATTCAGCGTACACCATCCGGGCAGTTGGGTAACTCTTGATGAATCTTTTGATATTAGCGAGGCTATTGAGCTGATTGATGAACTCGGCGGCGAAGTTGATGCTATGCTTGATATTTTAAATTCTGTTGATGTAACGAGTGCGGCAGTAATTTGGTATGATTTCGATAATATGGTTGAAGATTTTGCGGCAAACACTAACATAGTTGTTAACAGCTCTGGGGGAGCAACTGTCGAAGATCTTAAATCACCATCAGATCAAGCCGATCTTCAAGACATGTTTGTGGAAATGTATAATCAAATATTTGAAGGATTTGAACTTACTCAAGAAATTTCCGGCAGATATCTTGGTAACAACTACTTCGTTACATTCCAATTTAACGCTGCGCCTATGGATATTGAAATGTCATTTTACCAAGCTATGACTATAGCAAATGGTCAAATGTTCACATTTACCCATACAACACCGGGCGGACGTTTAAATGTTTCCCAAAACGCATTTGAACAAATGATGTCTACGCTTGTGATTCATTAGATGTTTGTGTGTAAGTTACCCCCGAGGTGAATGCCTCGGGGGTTTTTTAATTATAGACTATCAAAATATTATTCTTGACATTTCAGTATAAAATCATTAAAATAAAGACAGAATTAAAAAAGAGAGTGCTGTCAACACTCTCTTAGTTTAGTCACATACCGCTTGGCGGTGATGACTGGACTTAGCTTAATTAATTATAAAGTTCAAAAAATAAGCCAATACCTTTGCCGGGGCGGCTTATTTTTTTGTGCTCAAAGAAAATAACCGCCCCCCGCAAGGATAGCGGTTATTCAAAAATATCTCAAAATCCAAGCCTACCGCTTGTTTATGCAAGGTTTCTACTCCACAGAAATAATATAGTAATAAACCGGTTGTGCCCCATTTTGCACATCAACGCTTATTTCCGGATGGATTTCTTCAATATATTTGGCGATTTTATTTGAGCCGTCTTCGGAAGCTTCCGCCCCGTAAAAAATCGTTACGTATTCTTCGCCTGTTTCTATCATGCGGTTTACAAGGTCTTTTGCCGCAGATTCAAGGTCTTTTTGTACGGCAACGATATCGTTTTCAAGAAGGCATAAAAAGTCGCCTTCTTCGATATTAATGTCGTTTACTGTTGTAGCTCTTACGGCATGGGTTATTTGCCCTGTTTTAACATTTTCGACCGCTTCTAACATTTGCTCTGCGTTTTCCGAAGCGGAGGCAACAGATGAATAGCCTATCATAGCAGAAATCCCTTGAGGTATTGTTTCGCTCGGTATGACGATAAGCTTTTGATCAGTATAAAGCTTTGCGGCTTGTTCGGCGGCAAGGATTATGTTTTTGTTGTTCGGGAAAATTATTACTTCTTTTGCGTTTGCCTTTTTAGCAGCAGCGATAATATCCTCAGCACTTGGGTTCATAGTTTGACCGCCATCCACGACAACATCAACGCCTAGGCCTTTAAATATTTCACGAATCCCGCTTCCTGCGGCAACAGAAACGAATCCCAGTTCTTTTTGCGGGATATTTTGTTCTGCCGCTGTAATCACATTATCTGAAAGCTCAGTATGCTGTTCCCGCATGTTTTCGATCTTAATGTTTGCAAGAGGACCTTCTTTAAGGGCATATTCTAAAACAAGCCCGGGGTTTTCAGTATGAACATGAACTTTCATAATATTACCATCTGCAACAACGACTATTGAATCACCTATCGTTTCAAGGTATTTTTTAACTCGATTTTCAAGCATTTCAGATGCCGTTTGAATATTAACGATAAATTCCGTGCAATATCCAAACTCAATTTCCTCATCAGACATAGCTGCTGCTGATTGTACGGCAACCGTTGCTGATTTTTCATAATCATCGACTTTAACATCGCCTTCAATATCAGAACTTGCAATTGCCCCTTCGATTACTAAAAGAAGCCCTTTACCGCCGGCGTCAACAACGCCCGCTTGCTTTAAAACCGCAAGCATATTTGGAGTATCATCTAAAACAGCGTAACCATGCGCCATTGTTTCATCCATCATATCGCAAAGCTCAAGTGAATTTTCAGCGCATTCACGAGCTTTTTCGCCTACTGCACGGGCAACTGTAAGAATAGTTCCTTCCCGAGGTTTCATAACGGCTTTATATGCGGTTTCGTAACCTTTAACAAACGCATCTGCAATATCAGCTGCTTCGGCGAACTCTTTGCCGTCAAGTCCTTTTGCAAAACCCCTAAAAAGCTGTGATAAAATAACGCCTGAATTTCCTCTTGCGCCCCTTAAAGAACCGCTTGAAGCTGCCTTTGCAACTTCGGAAACAGTAGGTTCAGTAAGCTTTTCGACCTCTCTTGCTGCCGCTAAAAGGGTGTATGACATATTTGTGCCGGTATCGCCATCAGGAACGGGGAAAACATTAAGCGCATCAATAGCTTGGCGATGTCTGTTAAGTTCGTTCGCCCCGGCTATTATCATCTTTTTGAGCATATTGCCATCTATTATTTGAATATTCAACTTTTTTCCTCCCGCCTTATCTGTCTACTCTGATGCCTTCGACAAATATGTTTACGGCCTCGACTTTAATTTTTGTATGTTCTTCGACTCTATATCTAACCATATCAACAAGCGAATCAGCAATTGCAGGGATATTTGTTCCGTATTCTACAATAATATGCAAGTCAATCGTCAAAAATCCACCGTGCATGTTTAAACTTATTCCCTTAGATAAATTTTCTTTCTTTAAAAGGCGGACAATTCCGTCTTTAACATTCAAAGAAGCCATTCCAACTATTCCATAGCATTCCATAGCGGAAAGCCCGGCAATCCTTGCTATTACTTCGTTTTCTATAACTATTTTACCATACCCGGTTTTTGTGCTTGATGGCATAAGAGTCCTCCTGTTTCAGCAGCGCACAGAGGAAAACGCCGCAGATAGTTTTTGTGCTTGATACCCTCCGTTTCGGTTAAATACATAAAATCAGCTATTTTAATATATTCTCTATTATACATGATATTCTGGAATTAGCAACTATTATAGTCAAATGATTTTGAAACTATAGTTTGGTTCGTAATCATTCGATATAATTTTCATTCTCTGCCCTATTTCTTGACTATAGCTCCAAAGCCAAAAACCCCGCTAAAACGGGGTCTTTGGCTTTAAGATCATAATTTATTTGCTAATTGTCATCAGTCTTGCCTGCACTTTCAGCATCACCATCGCCGCTGCTTTTACGCAAACCGTTGATAATGCTGTTTAAATCAAGCGGCATAGTGTTACCATCGTTCATGGCATCAGAACGCACATTTGCTTTCATTAACATTTCCGGGATACCTGCCAGTGTATCCAAGAGTATATTGCCTGTTTTGTCTGATCCGGAAGAATCTCCTCCAATATGCACAAATTTAGCATTAGTTCCGACCTCGGCCATGACTTTAGCAACGTTAGTAGCGATCTCGACTTTTGCATTTGCTTCAATTTTCAGCTCTTGAACCCGGAAGTTAACGCTCTCGTTTGCGGCAAGAGCATTTGCCATTTCCAGTTCAGCTGTCGCCTTTGCACGTCCTTGAGCTTCAATCGCTTCAGCTTCAGCAAGACCTTTTTGCTTAATGATCTCAGCATCTGCTGTACCAACTTGAGTAATACGAGCTTGCTCGGCGGCGGCTTCCAATTTAACTGCCTCTGCGTTACCGCCCGCTTCGAGTTTAACGGCTTCAGCTGCGCCATCGGCTTTGCGTTTAATCGCTTCGGCTTCACCATCAGCAGAAATTTTGATAGCTTTGGCTTTACCATCGGCTTCAATTGCTGCCGCTTTTGCTGTTGCATCAGTATCAATTTGAAGTTTGGCTGCTGCTGCGTCGGCTTGCCCCTTAGTTTCTATAATTAGGCGTGCGGCTTCGGTTTCAGCAACTTCATTTTGCTTTTTAGCTACGGCGTTCTCTTTTTCCGTTGCCACAACCTTAGCATCACCTTCTCTGGCATTAAGTTCAGCTTGACGTTCCTGGGTTTGGATAGCACCTGCCATATCTGCATCAGCTTGTGCCCTTTCAGTTTCAACTTTAAACCCGGCTTTCTTAACGTCATTATCACGCCGTTTTTCAGCAACCGCAAGGTCAGCCGCAAGTTCAGCTTCCTGAGCCTGTTGGTCAGTCGAAGCTCTTTTCTCACGGATTTCTTGCTCTGTTGTAGCACGAGCAATTTCCGCTTCACGGCGTTTCTCTTCAGTTTGAGCCGCCGCCATGTTATCATAGTAACCGATATTGTCACACACATCGTTGATATTCAACGTGGACAGTCTAAGACCGAGCTCATCAAGGTCAGGCTTAGTAGCAGTGACTATATTGACAACAAATTCCTTTTTGTTTGTAAGCACATCTTCCGGTGTCATGCTCGCAATAGTTTCACGAACATTTGCTTGAATAGTATATTTCACAGATTCTTGGATGCCTGATGCACCCCTGTCAATAAAAAGCCTAATAGTTTTTGCCAGTTTTGCACTATCGTCGGTCTGAACCGATACTTGAGCAGTCCACTTGATGACTATCGGCACGGCTTTATTTGTACGCACCTCATCACCTGCTTCGGTGATTGTCATTATATCGAGTGGAAAGAGTTTTGCTTTTTGAAGAATAGGGATAACAAAGGCTCCGCCGCTGACTCTTACTTTTGGCTCCTTACAGCCAAAACCGGTAATGACGAGAGCACGATTAGGCTCGGCGACCTTGTAGAGAGCAAACAAGACTAAAACAATGATTAATAATGATGCAACCCCCATTATGACCGGCCAAAACCATGCTGCACTTAAAATTGTCATAACCTTACTCCTTTCCGACACATATTTAGTGTCACTCTATATTACGTTTAAATGATGCATAGCGTTCAAACGCAAAACATCCCAGTTTATTTAGCGATATTATATCATTTTATCAAGTAAAGTGTCAATATATTGTCGAATATTTGTCGATTTTTTGAATTAACAATGCGAATCAAATGTTGATTAGAATCATTGTCAAGCCCGCAACATGTCAATCTAATTTGAGCGAACATGCTCAAAAGCACGTCATTGCGGGCTTGACCCGCAATCTTCATGCTGTGGAATGACAAAAGTTTATTTAACTCTTGATTGGCATTAGCAAAATAATATTTGTGACTTTACCATCTTATATGATATAATGCAAACACTTATTTTATGCATACCAGGAGTTTTACAAATGCAATCTGTCATTATATATGTTGCAAAAACAACATTCCATAAAACCGATACCAGGCAGGAAGCAAAAAAAAATCAGTCCAAATATTGCAAACAGATAGTATCGGAAATTGCATGTGAAAAATTGGGTCTTAAGCCGGATGAAATCGTATTTTTAGCTGATGAAAACGGCAAGCCGTACTTGAAAAATGCGCCGGAATTCCATTTTAACATTTCACATACGAATTCAGCAGTCGCAGCTGCAATATCAAACAAGCCGATAGGCGTTGATATTGAGTTAATAAAGCCCGAAAATTCAAGGCTTATGAATGTTGCAAAAAAAATGTTCTTGCCTGATGAATTTGAATATATAACAGCACAAGACGACGGGGCAAATAAAAGATTTTTTGAAATTTGGACACGGAAAGAGGCATATGCAAAGTATATTGGAACAGGTATTTTTGCGAAAGATTCGGAATTTACGCCTATGAGCTTTAATGTTTTAAACCCCGGATTTGATGGTCGGATAGATACGTTTTTTATTGAGGGTTCGGAATTTTCCTTTGTTTTGTCAGTTTGTGGGGAGTATGAACTTGTAAAGGGAGAGGATATTTTGGTTTGTGGTAAGTTCTGACGGTACCCTTGCAATACAATGTACAACACGCCTAAAGCCGCTAAAAATTCGCTTCTTCACGTATCGGAAGGAAGTCCGACGGCGTAGCCGCTTTTGCCGTAGGCAAAAGTACTGAATTATTCTCGG
>WRBF01000026.1 GCA_009784685.1 Defluviitaleaceae bacterium
GGGGCGCGGGGGGGCGGGGGGTCGCGCCCAGCGGGGGGGGGGGGGGGGGGGGGGGTATATTTCTTCACTGTCGTCACCCTGTTCAGGAGCTGCTGTTTCTTCATCACCGCCACCCGGTTCAGGAGTTGTTGTTTCTTCATCACCATCGCCAGGTTCAGGAGGAAGAGGCGGTGCTACAATGTCTGGCCCCGGACTCGGCACTTCTAATGATTCCCATTGAGCAAACACACTCAAGTTTCGAGTTATAGGTTCGGTTATGTTAAATGCTGCGCCGCCTCCACTTGCCGATTTGTTCCAAACTGTGAAGTTATGGTTATCAAAGGTAAAGGTTGGTATATCGTCATATACGATGTCGCCGGATGTTACAGGTATTATTTCCAAATAACCACAGTGGCAGTTTGAACGAAAAATTACTCTTATCTTCCCAACGAAGTTAAGGTCATAGTTGTTCGCAAGGTGATTAAAAGGCAGTACCATTCCCGAGTAAGAGAGCGAGTTCCAAGCTATATTGGGCAGTGCTTCTATTTGAGCCGCATTTAAACCTCTATATGTATGTACGGTAGGAGAGTCTTCTAACCAAAACGCCGAACTTGCCGTATTGCCTGCGAAGACTGCTGATGAACCAATTGTTATGTTGGCAAAATTTTCCGTGAAAATGCCGCCGCCGGTTTCAGCTTCGTTGTCGGCGATTTTTCCGCCATTCATTTCGAAAGTTCCATTTAATACAGCTACGCCGCCGCCAAAAGTTGATGTGACGTGTTCGCTTATTACACCATCTTCCATTTCAAATCTTCCACCATCGACGAACACGCCGCCGCCGCTTCCGCCGCTAGAAAGTGTGTTACGTCTGATTTCGCCGCCTTCCATAATAAATTTACCGTTTTGCCCGATATGCACACCGCCGCCGTACCGTCCATTATTTCCATTAATTGATCCTCCATCCCCCATTGTGAAGATTCCATTAACGATTCTTACGCCGTTAGATGCCGCTTGACCAAAGTGCCCATTTCCGGTTATTAACCCGCCATTCATGTTAAACTTTCCGTTGCCTAACATGAAGACACCTCTGCCCCCATTGTTTCTTATTACAGCACCCTCATACATATTAACTTCCCCACCATAGCCTGAAAAAGCGACACCGTTGGTGTTACCACTTATCACAGAACCATCAAATATGTTAAGCGTGCCGGCATCCTCACCTAACAGGGCGATACCGATACTGCTGCCGCTTACTACAGCACCATACTGTAAGTTAATTGTGTTGCCGGGACCTGCATTAAGACCATTAAGCAAATTGCTATAGATTCTTGCATAATAAACGTTGACTATATTATTAACAGCAATTACCGGTAATAATGATGTATGAACGCCCTCCCTAAATCCGGTAATTTCAGTCCCGCCTTTAAGGTTAAGAGTAGAACTGCCCCCCTTCATTTTAATGCCCGAGTATTCATTAGAGTGTCCTCGAATTCTTACACCATCAAGGGTAAGAGTAGAGTTGACATTCAAACTAAAAGCGTTATTTTCAAAATAAATTGTACCCCCTCTAACAGTTAGTTCCCTAGTACCATCAAGGGCGAAAGAGACCGCACTGATAATTGACCCATCAAGAACAATAACATCAACATTAGGATCTAAAAATGCTAAATTAAATCCCTCTATTTCACTTACTGTTACTTGATTAAGACCTCCACCATAACCGGTAATTATGGCATCAACCTTTTCATCCTTAACGAGCTCATCATCATCGTTAATAGGATCTTCTGATCCCGGTTCTTCGGAAACAAGTTCCTCTGATACAGGTATTTCTGTTACATTCTCTGCGCTTTTAGATGATATGTAATCATCTGCCGAATAAGTTAAAAGCGCACTTATGCTTATGGTACCGCTTATTGCAAGTACCAATGAAATGCAGATTGCCAATAATCTGCTTATGGTGCTTTTGTTTTTCCCTCTTCTTTTGCGCATCTCTTCCCTCTCCTTCTTATACTTTTCTGCGATTAAAACACTTTAAAACCTTGTTTTTTGACATAATAAGCCGTCGTCTCCTAGTCTTGTGTCAAAAATCCTGCGATTTTATGCGTGCTTTTAAATGCGGGAAAGTATTATTTTAGTTTATTTTTTTGTTTCTTTTGATGAGTGTATTTCTTTATGATTAGCTATATTTTTTGTTGGAAAAATAAAAAACTTCCGTGCAATATATGCCGAAAGTTAACGCAAAGTCTTGAATAGTTAATAATACACAAAATAATTTGTGCAGCAACTGGCTATCTATTTAAATTAATAGACCCTATAGCTTTGCGTCACTGCTTTTCAGCAGCGTTGCCCATATGTTTACTTATTAATACAAAGAGTAACATATTATAGCTTGTTTGTCAATGGTTTTTTTAAATTTTTACCAAATTATTTGCATAAATTATCCACCAAATTTATGCTCTTATTGGCACAGATTGTCGGTTTTAAGGCTGTTTTACCATATATGCAAAAACTGCCCTGTTTTTAATACAGGGCAGTTTTCTATAAATTATGACATACGACTTATTGTGCTGAATCTTCAATAACATAGCTAAGAATTCTGAAGAACTCGCCGAATGTAAGCCCGCCGCTCGGGTTTACATTTGTTGTATTGAAGAATCCTAAATGTTCTGCTTTTAATAGTCCTTGTCTATGCGCCGCAGTTGCAGTTCTGATGTCGGGATGAGCCGTAGTTTGTTCCGTTGGGAAATTTCGTACAGCTGTTCTCGTTTGAACCTCGTAAAGCCTTACAAGCGAGGCGATTCCCGCCTCTCTTGAAACATTTACCCCACTTACAAGCATTCCTGACCTACCTAAGCTTTGATGCTGTGCAGTTGTTAAAGGTTGGTTGATTGTAACGCTTGGTCTGTTTGACACAACAGCTTCAATTATTCTATTAAACTGATTAGCGTTAATCGTAGCATTCATATTAATTGAAGGCATATCAGTTATTGTAACCCTTGAATTTACTATACTCATAGCACTTTGATGAGCGTTGCTAGCAGGAGCCGCCTGCCCACCCGGAGCAGTTGCAGTTACTGTTGGTGCGGCTGTCGCAATGGCTGAAAAACTTGCGATTCTAGTTGTCTCAAATGTTACGATGCCGTCTTGGGCGTTGTGTCTAGCACCGCTTGCAGCTTCCCACGCTAAAGCTGATTCCGGTGCGATGAAGCCGCCTATTTGCCTGTTAGGTGTTGCAAGATGTTGATTTACTATCATGCTAAGGTTTATCGGTCTAGCAAGATGCGCCAGATCAAGTGTTCTGGTCGGGGTTACAATTTGTACAGACAGCCTTTGAGGTTGTGTCGCAAATAAGCTTCCTGTAGGCAGTACCGGAACTCTGGTACCTGTTGCATCCATAGAAATTCTAACAGTCGCTTCACCTAAATCCCTAAGAGCAAGGACTTCCGGTGTCATTATCGACCCGGGCGGCAAAGTTACATATATATCTCCCATTTTAGCACGAAGGCTTATCCTTCGTTCATCAAAAGCACTTATTATCGAATAAGGTATTTCAATAACTCTGTTCGCAATGGTGTAATTTTGATAATTCGTAAGGTCAAGATCAAACGTGAAGACCCTGTTATTAACAAGCCTTGAGATAAACCGTTGGTCAACGTTGTTATCTCTGTTTCCATCTGCACCTATCCTGTTTGAACGGAAGCGATAGTTAAGAGTTCTCGTTGCATGGTTATACGTTATCTCAAAGTCATCCTGCGGTAACGGATAGAGTTCCGGGTTTCTGTCCCCGTCAAACTCTCCGCTTGTTCTGCCGGATACAATTCTTATCGTCTCAGACCAATCTGATTCTCTGCGGCGGATATTTGGAGCATTCGCTGCTGTAATTTCCACAAGCGGAGGTATAGTTATTTCAATCGCATCAACAAAATCTTCCGTCAACGACAATTGAAGTACATAACTATGCGTAAGAACGGTGCTGCCTTGGCCTTCTCTTGTAATTGTCGCTACCGTTTTAATGCGTGCATAATACTCTGTAAACGGCAAGAGCTCACGGAAAATTGCCATATAAGTTGCAGGCACACGAGGGTTTTGAAGGAAGTCCGCATTTCCACCAGTTACAGAAGATGATGTGGCTCGCGGACCGGGGTCGTTTGAGTTTAACAACCACTCTAAAATCAAATGATTCTCACCTACCGGCGTTAAAGTTGCGTTTGATTCTTCATTAAAAGTTCTAACGCTTTCAGCAGAAGCTATACCAAGCCCTTGCGGAATCGGAGGTACTTCCATTTCCCTTGTAGCAAGCAATAAAGGGTTAGACCATGCCGAAGGCGGTGAACCTTCTGCCTCGGCTCGAATCCAGATAAAGTAATCGGTTTCAGGGAACAACCCGCTTAGAGTGTAGTAAAAATACATAATTTCCGTGTTCGGATCAGTCAGTATCATGAACCCTTCCGGCGGATCTCTTGGGTCAATTTCAATAGGAGGATATCCTGCGCCTGGAAAATCTGCTTGAAGCCGCCCATGCCTGAGAGTATAGGTAAGGTTAAAGCTTCCTTCCCAACGAACAGTAATAGTAGTATCCGTCGCCTGCACGTTCATGCTAGGACCTTCAAGCGAAGATATCATAGGCGCACGCCCGGCATCTTCAAGAATCGGAACGGTCGGCGTTATTATCAAATCTCTATCTTCCCTAAGCGTTGTTTCTGAAACAAAAGCAGGGAAATATGAAAAAATCGAATTGGTTTCCGGTCTCAAAACAGGTCTTAAGAAAATAAGATAAGGCATATTTTCAACAAGGCTGCCTGCCGGGTTTTGCTGTGTTGTTACAGTGTATCTAAAGCTTGGGAATGATCCTTCCGGTTGAATTGGAGGAGTCCAAACATTTTCCGGCGGAACCCATTCATTTATCGGTCTGTTTACATTCCTTCCAATTATATGATAAATATATGCCATAAACGGATCATCAGAGCCGGGAAAATCGTTGTTTGCAACTAAGCCGTACTGCGCAGTATGCAATACATATTCCACATCAGGCCTAAGTTCCATATGCCTTATAGGAGTAATATCATATAAAGCAACTCCGAGCAGCTCTCTTAAGAGGGTTCTTCCTACGTTAGGAAATCCCGGATCTGTTATGGAATTACGGTCAAGCGGTAAAAGCTGCACAGCATTGCTGCTAGTTGGTCTTGTGAACACGATATCACCGTTCAAAAGCCATGCTTCTGAATGCCAAGTACGGTTATCGTTGTTATAAATTTCATACCATCTTGCATCCCATTCGATAGTTATGCTGTGTGATGTCGTTGCTTCGCTTACCACTCTAAGAGGAGGACTTGTAAGCATTACAGGAGTAGCTGTAACGCCGTCAATCGGCGGAATATATATCGTTCCATAACTCGAAGGGGATACTTTTGTTTCATCATCAGCCATCCTTGCTTCTATACGTATGAAGTAAGCCGTGTTATCTTCAAGCGGCAGCAGATGAATCATCCCATTTGCATCCTGCGTCGCAAACTGCGTTAAAAAGATGTTATTTCCGATTGTTGAGTAAACAAATGGATCTGTCCTTCCGGGCACGGTAATTAAATTAGGCCCTACTCTTGAGACTATCGGTTCAACCCCCGGATTATGAAGCAATTCAAAGTCATCAGTAATCCAGATATCAAAAACAACATTTGGGTCAACAAACAACCCATTTATAGAGGCAGCTACCTCAGCATCATTGAGAGGTCTGCGGGTAAATGCACGCCATTCAAAGTCAATAGCAAGAGGATTGGTTCTAAATGAAGGGCTGTCTGCACTATGGATAATATTAGGTCTGTATGGCAAGAAATCTACAGCGGCAGGGTTAAACGGAGTCCAATTAGACTCTATCGTTACCGGTATAACAGTCCCATCGTCTAATATAATTCTAACTTGATATTCCCTTGGTGAATCCGGTCTTGGAAGAATATAGAAGTTGTTTTGAATGTTTGGTCCATGAAGCGTAACGATTCTTGTAGCATTTTCGCCCGGTACTCTTTCATAAATCTGAATTTCTGTAACATTTCCTCTCGGACTGCCCCATTGAAGACGGATATGTCCATCCATCAGGTCTGTAACGGTTAACGGAAACTCAACAGCTACACCACCTACAAAATATGGGCGGACATGACCAAGCGCACCTCTGGGGCTAGCAGGATATACTATTGGAAACGGCGTATCGTTAAATACGATATTAGAAACACCTGCTTGGTCTCTGTCGCCGCGAAGAGGAACAGAGCCAACCATTGGCATTACAGCTATATCATAGAGATAAAACGGTTCTATGTTGTGAACAGGATCATCAATTGTAAATCTTAACCTGTTGCCTGCTAAATGTTCAAGATTAGGGTCATCCATTGAAACAAACTGGATACTGCTAGGCTGCATGTAAATTAAAGAAGGGTTTGACAAAGCTGTTCCGGGAGCCCTTCTTACCAGATAAATGTTGTAACCTGTAAATAGGTCTTGACCGTTAAGACGAGGGTTATCCCATGTAACAGTCAGTTCATGCCCTCTTCCGGTGGCTTCAACTCTAATATCTGTAAGGAATAAAACCTGTTGACCTATCGCCCATGGCAAATTGATGTACATAGGCTGCCCCGGCTGCCCCCAGTTCGGGTTAGGATGAGCATGGCGACCATCTACCCTAAATGCATAAATGCTGCCAGGATTTAAATTAACAGAAATAGGAAGCCTATCGTAAATACCTGCTGCATTACTCGTAACAGGAACCCAAGGATCTGCCGCACTAGTAGCAAGCGTGTCTCTTCTAAAGTGAATACGGTATTCCATATCCAGCCCGAAGTGTTCAGTCTGCCCGGGATGATCATTCCAACTAGCCTCTAAACGGTAAGATGGAGCAAAACTTACATTATCTGTGTTGTCGTGTATGAGGTGAAAATTACCGTTATGGACACCTGTTCCAATAGGCAGCTGTGAATCCGCAAAAACCTCGACAACAGGAATCATTGGTAATATAAACATCGCCGTTAGCATAATTGAAATAATCTTTTTTAATGTTTTTTTCATGATTTTACCCCCATAGTTTATAGACTGCCTATATTCTTACTACCGCATCCATATTTGTTAGCATCTGTAAAAAGTCTTGAAGGCTTATTGGGTCATTTGGTCTCATATTTCTATTCGTATAAATTCCAAGCTCGAATGCCGCTCTTATACTTTGCCTAAAGGCGTTGTCTATTCCTTGGATATTAGCAGTTGCTGCCTGGTTACGTATTTGTATCGCTGAGACACGTACACCTGATCTAACCTCGTAAAGCATCATAGTTATATGAATAGCTTCCTGGGTTGTGATATTTCCTCCGCCGTTTCTGGTGCTTACGTTATAACCCCTGTTTCTAAGGAAGTCATATCCGTTTCCACCTCTAGGCATACCCATTATCGTCGCAATTGAATTAACAACCTGATCTCTTGATACATTTCTGTTAAGGTCAAACGATGATCCACTTCCGAAAACGGCATCAAGTCCGTGGCGGGCAACGATTCCTGTTGCGACAGGAGCATTTTCCACTGCACCGATATTTGGCAACACAAGCTCTCTTATATCAAAGCCATAAAGACCAAGGGCAGCAGCTTGGATACCTCTGCCATTTCCGATGTTCATTGCGCTTCTCGGTCTCCAGCCTGTTACACCAACGCCGCCACGCTCGTAGAAGAATCCGTTTGCCGCCATGCCCTGTCCAATATTTTGGGCAGATATGAAAAGCGGGCGGTCAACAGTTTGCATTGCAGCAGGGTTTGTTCTTGTATTGATAACCCTTCTGTTTAAATCCGCAGATACACCGTTTTTAACATCTCTAACTACCGTGTCGATATATTTAATAATGTCCTCGGCAGGGGTGTTGTTTCTTATGAGATCTCTTAACTGCTCATGAATATTATTATTTTGCTTAGCACTTTCGATAGCCGCCAACATTATTGAATTAAATTGAGTTTCAAGAGCGGCGGCGGTTGCATAACTTCCTACGCCTGCAGCTGTTATGTTGACAGTATGGTTTATGCCCATAGGAGCGTTAAGTGCATCATTCCAAGCTACTGTTATTCGTACATAATAATCTGAAATATCCCGCTCTCTTATTCGTCTGTCCATTTCCCGCATAACATCATTATCCGGCACACTGAAAGCCCTTGTTGGTATTGTTACCTCAAGATTACCTCTTGTTATTCTAAAACCCCGCTCGGCTCTGTTTGCCGCTTGAATTATTGATTGAGGTATATAGAAAATGCTTGTAGTTCCTTCACCGGATGGAAGATTTATAGCAACATTGGGGCTTCCAACCATCAAGCTGTCAAACATTGACGGACGATACCAAGTTGTAAACACAGCACTTGTATTTGTTAAAACATACATAGGTTGTCTTGCTAATCTGTCAAGCTCTTGATTAAGCCTGTAATTCCAGTCGGTAAATCTTCGATCATTATCAAAGTCGTCTTGATCCATGTTCGTTCTGTAAGTCAAGATGTTTGTATACAAAGACATAGAACCTGTTGCATCTTGCGCACGAACCCTGATTGAGTAATCCCTACCGGGAGAAAGCCCGGATATTCTGTGCATAAACGTTATAAAACCGTCTTCGTCAACCGTGATATTAGTAGGTGTCGGCAATATCTGCTGACTTGTAAACGGATTCCTTGAAACAACGAATTCAAAATCTTCAGACCAAGATCCGTCACCTTCTCTGATTGAATAGAATAATCTATCCCCTGATGATAAATCAACAGCAGCTTCAAAGGCAATTATTACTTCAAAACGTCTGTCATATGGGCGGCTTTGAGGAAGTCTTCCATATTCAACGAACGCAAGCCGTAAGTCTCTCGGTGCTTCAACCGGAGTGCTTGTATAGGTTGCACGTTCCCAAATTGAATATTGTGTATCCCCGAAGCTTCCGTCTTCATTAATAAGAGTCCTTCTCGTTCTTATATAGTAGAAGTAAAGCTGGTTTGGTCTTAGAGAATTATCCCTAAAGATATGGTAGGATGCATCAGTGCCATCATAAACCCATACTGTATCTGCTTCAATATGTTCAAGGCTTCTGAAATCCGACGGAGTCGCTGATTCATCAAATAATAAAAGTCTGTTGCTGTAATTTACAGGCAGCGGAGGTGTTGTTAAGTTTGTCCTCCAACCCATTCTGTTAAGCAAGTCCGGATTAGTATTTTGAGGAAGTCCTTCAAATATCGATCTAAAATCTCCTGATGGAGAACCCGTCATCTGTGTGTTTCTTAAACGAATTATTTCATATTCGTAAATTTCCGTAGTCGGATCATATTCATGCCTATGCCATCTGATTTCAGCCCAAGTTGAACCACCTTCAATAGGCTCAACTATTACAGGTGCAGGAGGAATTTTGTCACCGGGACCAGGAACATCCGGGTCACCTGCCGTTGTTATCGTGGCAACTCCGGTAATAGAATCTCCACCAAGCGGAGGATCAAACCAAGGATCAGGGTTTGATTCTCTAACAACGATATCAACAGCGATAAAATATGTTTGATTTTTATCAAGACCGTCGAATAAAAATTCAAAATTAGACAACAAAAGCTGATTGTCGTTTATCAAATTTATAACATCATATCTTATCAGAGGTATGTTTATACGCACTACCTCACCTTGCCTAAGCACATCACGAGCATCAATGCTCGGATCAACAGGAGAGGTCATAGGCAGTTTGCTGTTAATTTCTGAAAATACGAATTCTGTGTAGTAACCGAAAGCATCAACAGGCGTTGCAGGGTCAACCTCAAATAATATTGATTCGCTAATTCTTTCGTCAAGCAGAGCATCTGTCGTAAAGTCTACGATTATATCCTCATCTTGTGAAATATACACATTCATTTCCACTTCAAGATTTGCAAGATTTACAAAATCAGGATCGTTCGGATCAAGAGGAGGAAGCGGAACGCCGCTTGAATCTCTTCCTGTAAACAATGGGTCTATAAGGCTTGATAAACGAACATATTCTGAAAGGCGACTGCCATTTAACGACCAAGATGCTTTGAAAGAAACTTCATCAACAGTACCGGCGGCAATATCTCCATTTGTCGTAATTGGATCAAAAGCTCTTAAATTTTCAATTGGAGGAACAGCCGCATCATCCAAAGCACTAAGAGTTACATCTTCAAGCAAAGACGGACGACCGCCGCCTTCAATAATAAATGACGGATCCATAGGGTTGTTGCCTACTCCGACAAGTACCATTCTAAAGAAGAAAACTCCGGGATAATAAAGCATAGGAACAGTGCCTGCTCCGGCTTCCCTTCTATGTGCCGGTACTTGAAGCAGTTCGATAAAATCATCAGCGGCAATGTTAAATCCGCTGTTGATTACAAAATGCTGCGCTCCGGTTGCAGGTAAAGGCTGCGGAGTTAGAATGAACGGTGGCATAGCACCAATAAAATCTGAACCTGTTAGTTCTACTTCTATATCATAAGGACCGGATCCAAGTCCGGTTGCTCTTCTTACCACGATGTCAATAGTCTCCATAAGGTTAGCCGGGGGCATGTCCGTAATATCAGACCATTGAAGTTCATACCTTAAATGGTATTCACCTACGTTAGGTGCAGTATCTATTAGATGTAAAACGGCATCTCTTCGACCTATATCCCAACTAATAGGCAAATTAAGCTCAGCTGTTTGCCATACAGGAGGAAGTGCGACTGATCTAAGCACAATATTATCCCTATCAATTTCAAAGTGCATAGGCGCACCTATCCTATGTGCCCATTCTTCACTTCTAACAGTTTGAGACTGGAAGATATCGCCCTGACCAGGGTTTATAGGCCATACATCATGCGGCGAGAAATCTATTCTAAAATAAGGACGCCCCATAGCCGCTTGCGGCACAGAAAAAGTAAACGTTCCAGATGCCGGTGCTGATATCGTCTGGGCAGGTATAAGGGCAGCACCACCAAAATGTAAATCATGGAAAAGCCTGTACAACCCGCTCATTCCCGGAAATGGAGTTACTCTTATAAGCGGTGTTCCATCTCTGTCATCTATAAATTCATATCCTAAAAACGTATAAACTCCCCGAAGCGAAGTTCCGCCTTGGGTTGATATTAAAGAGTTTGCGGGAGGCATCCCAACTACTGTTGACATTGAAGATCTGTACATAGAGCTCGGCTGAATGTGCTGAGAACCCGGTGCATTGATAAGGTCGATAACTATCGCCCCACCTGCAACAGTAAGCCCCGGAGGCGCAGCAATAACACCCGGTGTAAGAGAAAAGATAGATGGTGCAGGGGTCGCCGAGAGTATATTATCAAGAGTTAAGGAAATAGTTCCAATACTAGGATGGGGGTCAGACAAAGTTACGTTTGCCCGCACATTATTAAAGTTAATTCCGGCAGGCAATGTTGCCATTGTATGCATTGTGCCTGTTGATCTTAAAAACGTCGGAAGCCCGATTGTAAGCTCAATACCCGGTTCAAAAGCAAGGCTGTCGAGTGCGTAGTCAACAATCCGATCTCTTTTAACACGCCCTGCAGGAGCTTCATTTAACCATGCCGTTGGCGCAGATGTTATATCAAGTTCGGAAAGAACTCGACGGTATGTTGTTACCGCACTGCCGGTTGTATCCAAAGCAAATTCATGAATTACACCGCTTTGAAGCCCCATCAAACCACCGTTCGTAGTGTCACCTATCGAATAATGGAATACGTTATTAGGTGCCCAAAAAAAGCTAACTTCACGGTTTTCAAACATGAAAGTAAAACCTTCGTTCTGCCGTATAGTAAACACAGGTCCTACAAAAGAAGCAGGAACAAGAGGATGATTCAAAGAAGGAGTTCTTAGCCCGGGATCGGCTACATCATAATGAAGATATGGTCCTGGAGGGTTAGGGCTTACAAATCCACCAACGCCTCCGTCCGTAAACTGCCAAACTTGAAACGCACTTCCAACAGGATTGCCGCCTGAGTCGGTCACTGTATAACTGACACGATATGCAATCTGACCGCCAAGTGAAGGACCAACAAGCTGGCTGCCCGGAAGGACTACTCTTTCAAGCGTAAGCGTTATATTCAGACCTTCTTCCAAAGAATAAGTCAGCGTATAGCTGTTATTTAAGTTAAGCGGCCATTGCAAAAGAGCTCTGCCTGCAACAGGAGGCGGCGGAACTAGGTTCGGAACCGGCGTAGGAATACCAACTTGACTGCTCCTAAGCAAAGACTGTCCCGGAGTTACAGTAAACTGCGGCACAGATGCCTCTACTGTATTTATTCCCCCGAATTGTGAAAGCGGCAAGGACGTAACAAGCATAATAATTGCCATTACTTTAGCAAAAAAATTTTTCATAAAAAAGTGCCCCCTAACAGAGTCCGAAGTCGGATTCCAAACTACGCCTCTGCTTTGTATTTATTTCAAACATTATCTGTATTTAGGTACAGTTAGATATATTATATCACAGTACAGACATAATATCGACATCTTTATTGAGTTTTTTTAGCGAATTTTGCTAAATTTTTATATTTTTTTATTATTCACTAATTTCCGCCCACTGTTCACTCATCTTTCTACGCACCCTTTGAATGGCGTTATCAACAGCTTTTTCGCCCTTGCCTAATGCGTTTGCTATTTCTTCATAACTTGCCCCATTTAAATATAGAGAGATGGCATTTCGTTCCATTTTGCTTAAAACTTTTTCAATATTAGTTTCAATTATTTTTTTTGTTTCACGATTTATGATCATTTCTTCGGGACTTGAAATATATTTTCCAGTTATTGAACTTAAAAAAAGCTCGCTTTCAGCATCAAAATCATCTGCGCTAAGTGATATATATGAGTTTAACGGCGAATGCTTTTGCCTTGCGGCGTTTTTTATAGCCGTTAAAATTTGCCGTTCAATGCAAAGACCGGCAAATGAAATAAACGGAACCTTTTTTTGATCATCATAATCATTCACAGCTTTATAAAGCCCTATCATGCCTTCTTGAATGATGTCATCACCATCTGCACCCATTATAAAATAAGCCCTTGCCTTTTGCTTAACTAGCTTTTTATGCTTGTCAAGCAAGAAATCAAGAGCATGTTTGTCGCCTGTTTTTGTCAGGGCGATTATTTGTTCATCGGTCAAATTATTATAAACTTTGGAAGAACCATCATCAAACAAAAACAATCCCCAACTCTCCCTGTTCGCTATTCACTAAAAAATTAAATTTCCCTGGCACGTAAAACCTCATACATAAGCACCCCGGCAGCAACCGAAGCATTAAGAGAGTTAAGAACACCTTTCATCGGCAAAGACACGGCGAAGTCACATCGTTCTTTAACAAGCCGCCCAACGCCTTCTCCTTCGCTGCCTATTACAAGAGCAATGCTGCCTTTTAAATCTGCTTTATACATACTGTCTCCAGACATATCCGCACAGGCTATCCAAACGCCTTTTTTCTTTAAGTCGTCAATAGTTGAAGCAATATTGGTAACCTTTGCTACAAGCACATGATTAGCCGCACCGGCAGATGTTTTTCCTACGGCAGAAGTAAGACCTACGGCGCGGCGCGCCGGTATGATAACCCCATGTGCGCCTGTTGCATCCGCTGTACGAATTATTGCCCCAAGATTATGCGGATCTTTTATTTCATCCAGAATTATCAAAAACGGCTGTTCATCGCTTGCATTTGCCTTTTCAAACATATCATCAATTGTTGCATAAGGCACAAAAGGGCAGGATGCAATAACACCTTGATGATTTGCATTTGAAGTCATTTCATCAAGTCTATTTTTTGCAATTTCTTTTATAACTATGCCTCGTTCTTTTGCCTTTGCTATTATCACACGAATTGTTCCTTCTGTATCGCCGGATTTAACATAAATCCGATCAATAGGTCTTTCGCTGTTTAAAGCTTCAAGAACAGCATTTCTGCCAATCAAAGTCATTCCGTCGTCCTTTTCAGGCGAATATTGCCTCTCAGGAGCAGGTCTCCTGTTTTGGTTTCGAAATTGTTTAGGATTCTTTTCCAATTTTATATCTCCGTTCCTTTTAGGGTTTGTGCCTTAAAAGATGTAATCAGTGTCAGATAAAAAGACGTGTATCGGCTTATTGAACATGGATTTTTAAACCTTGAGATAATACTTAAGTTTTTGTATTAAATCTCTAAAGTCAATAGGCTTGCCTACATGGTCAATCATTCCGGATTCGAGGCATTTTGCAACATCTTCATTAAAAACATTTGCTGTCATAGCGATTATCGGGATGTTTTCCCCTAAGCTGCCGAGAGCCCGTATGCGCCGTGTTGCTTCTAATCCGTCCATTTCCGGCATTTGAACATCCATAAAAATTAAATCGTAATAATTTGAACGAGAAGAAAACTTATCAACAGCTTCTTTGCCGTTAAAGGCAAAATTTATCTCTACTCCTGTACTTTCAAGAATTGTTGCAATAATTTCTCGATTTATTTCAACATCTTCTGCTATCAAAATTCGTTTACCTGCAAGCAGTCCGTCTGTAAAAACATTTTCAGGTTCCAAACCAACATCCGTATGAACCTCTGAACCTTCTCTCACTTTTATCTCAAAAATGAAAGAAGCACCTTTTCCAAATTCCGATTCAACCCAAATTTTTCCATCCATTTTATCAACAATAGCTTTTGAAATGGCAAGTCCAAGACCTGCACCTCCAAATTTGCGAGCTGAACCACCATCAGCCTGTTCAAATGGGTCAAATAAAATTGACTGCTGTTCTTCCGCAATCCCAATTCCTGTATCTTTTACCGCAAAACGAATTGCAAAAAGACCGCCTGATTCCGATACTTTATTTATCGACAGTGTTATTGAGCCATGCTTAGGTGTAAATTTAACAGCATTAAACAGAAGGTTGATTAAAATCTGAGTTAGACGCTGTTGGTCTGAAATAATACTTAACGGCAAATCATTATCAATATCAGTTATAAAGTTCTGACCATTCTCTGAAATTGGCAGCCCAATAATATTTTTCACTTGATTAAGCATATCTTCAAAAACAAATTCTTCGCACTTTAAGTCAAGTTTACCTGCTTCAATTTTTGACATATCCAAAATGTCATTAATTACACCAAGCAAGTGGTTTGATGCATCCTTGATTTTTTGAAAAGAATAATTTTTCTTTTCAACACTGTCTGATTCAATGCCAATGGCACTCATACCAACTATTGCATTCATAGGCGTGCGCATTTCATGGCTCATTCTAGCAAGAAAGTCTGATTTCGCACGTGAAGATTGCACAGCTAGTTTTCGAGCTTGTATAACTTCAGTTATATCCTCAAAAATAACCATAGTACCCAACATTTCACCTTCATAGAATATAGGCGTTACGCGGATTATATAAGTATGTGGTCTAGCATACTCGCCAAAGTCAAGATCATACTCTATTGAAGCAGTTGACTTATTAACCTTGACATCATAAAATAAACCTTCAATTTGTTTCAAAAAATCTCCTGTAGAAATCTCAGAAAAAAGATCAACAAACGATTTGCCTTGGATATCTTCTAAACATGCTGTTTTGCTGCATCTTAAATATGATTCGCTGGCAATAACAGCATTCCCTTCCCTATCAAATGACAAAAGAATATTAGGTATGTTTGACAGTATCAAGTTTACATATTGTTGCAGCTTAGATTTTTCGTAAGTATCAATTCTTTGCTTCTCATCAAGCTGCATCACCATTGAATTAAATGCTTCTGAAAGTTCACCTAAGTAGTCAACTCGCTGTTGATAATCACCTTTGGCAACCTGCTGTGCTTGCCAAGTTATATGCCTTAATGATGCTTGCAGCGATTTCAAAGGAGCAGTTATTTCATTGCGTGATAATGATGTATTAAAGTTTAGATCACCTTTTGACATAGATGTAGCCAACATTTTAGCGTCTAGAACAGATTCCGCAAAATATTGAAGCCCTTGCCCGAGGCTTTGAAAAGGTTCGGGCAGTGCTTCAATATCCAAAAAAGCGTTATCCGGATCATAGACAACATCACGTAAATAATTAAATAAAATGTCTGCAACAAAGTACATTTATGACACCTATCTCACTGCCTATTATTAGGCGTTTTATTTAGGCAATCGGTTTTCCATTAAAGCGGCATATTCTTTCGCCGCTAGCCCAACAATCCACTTCACGAACATCATATTTCGTTCCTGTATATTGTTCAAGCACACCGGCAATAAAGCCTTCATCGTAAATGCATACGTTGTCGTGCGTAATGGGCAGACCACTGCAATCTAAATCTTCTCCAACAGTTACTACTATTTCACCAGTTTCAGGGTTAAAAAATTCCATACGTAAAATTCCGATTTTAAATTGCTCTAAAACTCTTTGCAAATCCGCTATGAAAATATCAAAATCTACTTTCAAGTCAAGAGTACGTTTTGCAAATTCAGATCCTGCTAAGAACCCTGCCTTGCGAAAATATTCATTAGCCTGATCAAGTCCGACAGACCTGCTTAATACATCAAGCATAGTAAATTGCATAAGACGATAAACAAGTACAGGCATTTCTTCGCCCAAATTCCCTCGGCCTTCTTTAATATTACCCAAACTTCTTTCCCATTCAAATTCCTCATGCTTTATCTCTTTCAAGAATACATTTTTGCGCTCCATATGAAACACCTCCCAAATTTTATATATTGTACCATAATATGATAATCTTTGCAAGTATTTTGCATTTTATGTATAATTTTTATATATAGTATAGAAAAATAACTTCCAAAAAGTATTAGACCCTGATATGCCTGCATATGACATATTGCTATAAAGCGAAAACCCCCTAACACAAATTTCTTGGTTAAGAGGTTTTAGAGCCTGTTTTTTAAAACATTTAAACATTACATTGCGCTTTTATTTTCCGTGTGCTTGAATTTTTTATAAATTAATTTAAACTAAGTACCGCTTGAATATTTTCGATACAAAATTATATTACCCCGCAGATCAATAATAATTCTTTGCCGGATGAACTGTAACAAAACTGAAATAAAAACGATTCAATATTTGTATTAAACTCGTCCCGCATACTCCGCAGTTCTTGTATCAACTTTAATAATATCATCAATATTTATGAAAAGAGGCACATTTACCGTAGCACCTGTTTCAAGCTTTGCGGGTTTTATAGCACCTGTTGCTGTGTCACCTTTAAATCCAGGATCAGTATCGACAACTCTAAGTTCAGCAATGGTAGGTGGTTCAATTCCAAATACTTTTCCATTATGTGACAAAACTTTTACCATGTCATTTTCTTTAACAAATTTAAGAGCATCGCCTATATCTGATTCATTTATAGCTGATTGTTCAAATGATTCGGTATCCATGAAATGATAAAGCTCGCCATCATTATAAAGATACTGGAAATCAAGCCTGTCTATATGTGCTCTTGACATTTTTTCAGTTGGTCTGAACGTACGCTCAAGCGTTGAACCTGAAACAAGATTTTTTATTTTCGTGCGTACAAATGCCGCACCTTTACCGGGTTTTACATGTTGAAAGTCAAGTATTATATAAAGCTCTCCTTCGAACTCTATAGTTAACCCATTTTTAAATTCACCTGCTGAAATCATATTATTTTATCCCCTTTGTGGTTCGTTTGATTTGTATTTTTCAAAGCAATTGCTGCCAAAACATATGAATACCATGAAAGACCTTTGATAACACCTTTACAAGCGGCAGCTGTTACTAATTTTTCCCTAAAGCCCTCTCGGTTTGAAGTGTTTGTTAAATGCACCTCTATAACCGGAATTCTAAGGGATGATATGGCATCAAGAATTGCATAGCTATAGTGTGAATATGCCCCCGGGTTTAAAATTATACCTTCGGTATCATCAAAATGGCATTTTTGCAAATAGTCAATTATTTCGCCCTCAATGTTTGACTGTAAAAACTCAAGGCTTACACCTAAATCTTTAATCTCGTTAGAAATCAGCCTATTAACATCATCAAGGGTATGTATGCCATAAATTTCAGGTTCACGAACCCCTAAGAAATTTAGATTCGGACCATTAATTATTTTAATTTTTATGGTTTATCGCCCCCTACAGTCAATTATTGCGGTATTCCAGTGCTTTCAAAAAGACGATGAAAGAGAATTATCAAGAACATACCTTAAATCAATTTTAAGATCATAGCAATTGATTTTTCAATACTAAAATCAGTTACATCAATTGCTATATGGCAGCTCTTCATATAAATAGGCTTACGTACCGCCAATAAGTCGCTTATTTTTGCTTTTGCATCTTCTCCTTGAAGCAAGGGGCGGTTATTACTTTTGCCGAGATTTTGATATATTTTATCAACGCTTGCATGAAGGTACACAATAGTGCTTATCTCACGCAAAAGACGCACATTGCTTTCGTCAAGAACAACGCCTCCTCCGCAGGATATAACAGAGTTTTTAACATCTTTAAGCGTTTTTAACATATCCGACTCAAGCACTCTAAAATATTTTTCCCCATCATCATTAAAAATATTGGCTATGCTCTTTTTTGCATAATCAACGACCATTTTATCGGTATCGTAATAAGACATTTTTTTAATTTTAGCAATATGCCGTCCAAGTGTTGTTTTGCCCGAGCACATAAAGCCTATTAGCGAAATGTTTTTAATCACCCATAGTGCCCCCACAGTGCCCCTTAGTGCCCCTCATCATCATGACGCGGAAACCTTGCAACAATTTCTGCTGCCTTAGCAATTGCAGCAATTGTATCAACTTCAAATTGATTTTGAAGCGATTCAAGCTTTGTATAAAACTTACCTTTTTTTGTAACAATGTATTTTGCAGGCAGTGAATTAAGCGTAATTGCTTTAATATCAAATGAACACCTGTCACAAGAACAAGCTTCCATAGATTTCAAAATAGGTATCATTAAATCGTCAACAATATCCTCCATATAATTTTTCATAACCGGAACAAATTTACCGTTCATTTAAAAGCCCCCTTCTGGAGATTCAGAACCAACATTCAATAAGCTAGTTCTGAATACAGGTTTTAATTTTCATTGAAAGATATTCGGTACATTTACAAGATATTTTTTCTCCAGTCCAAATTTCATAGGCAGCGGCGGCTTGAAAAATCAGAATATCAATACCATTTATAGATACACATCCTGCATTTTTTGCCATTTTCAAAAATACAGTTTCATATGGCGAATAAATAAAATCTATTGCATATTTAACATATTCAAAAATTCGCATATCCATAACCGGGGATTTTTCTTTAAGCTCCGAAAATCCTACAGGTGTAGTTTGGACCAGAATTAAAGCCTCTTTATTATGCATAATCTTGAAAAATTCTTCAAAATTTTCGCATCTTACAGATATATTATAATGCTTTTTTATGCGCACTGCAAGCTTATTTGCATTTACGCTTGTTTTGTTTATGATTATTATTTCAGATGCACCAAGCTCAGCTGATGCAAATGCTGCTGAGGCGGCACTTCCGCCTGCGCCAAGTATAACTACACGCTCGCCATATATATCTATACCATGTTTTTCAAGCGTTTTGGCAAAGCCGTATATGTCAGTATTATATCCCATGTATCCATTATTAACATATTTAATTGTGTTTACCGAGCTTAAACGCTTAGCAGCTTCGTCTGTTTCGTTTAAAAGCGGTATTATATCCTGTTTATATGGCATTGTTATATTTAAACCTTTGATTCCTAGGCAATATGCTCCTTTTATTGCATACTTCAGGTCGTTTTGTTCAACAGAAAAAGCGGTGTAAGCGATGTTTTTGCCTGTATGCTTTGCAAAGAAGTTATGTATAAACGGCGATAAAGAATGCTCAACCGGGCTTCCAATAAGCCCATAAAGCTCGGTTTTTCCATTAATCTCAACCATTTTCAAACCTCACTTCATCTCTTTACATTTTTATCTTTGCAAGACCTTTCAAATATTGCCTAACTACAAATGCCTCAACACCACGCTTAACTTTAGTAATAAGCTCATCCTGCGTTCTGGAAACCGGCTCAACCAAAATCGTATAAAGACCTAACTGATTGCCGCACCAAGTATCAGTAAATATTTGGTCGCCAATTATTGCTGTATTTTTTGGATCTGCGCTTAGCAGCTTAAGTGCCTTTAACGCACCTTTAGTTCCCGGCTTTCCTGCTTTATGTATGAATTTGACATCAAGCGGAGTGCTGAAATCGCCTACTCTCTTCTCGTTGTTATTCGACAAAATGCAGATAGAAAATCCACATTTTTTTAAAGCTGCAAATAAATTTGAAATTTCTTCTGTTGGGGTTAGTACGTTAAATGTAACAAGAGTGTTATCAATATCAAATATAATATTTTTAATGCCTTGACTGTATAGCTTATCATAGTTTATATTTAAAACAGATGGATGATATTCCTTTGGATATAGGCGTTTAAGCATAGAAATGCTCCTTTTATTTATGAGTCTAGATCGATAATGTTACTATCTGCCGCTTTTTTAAGACGGTTCATTATAGCCAAGCCAATACCAGACTCCTCTATCGAATGAACATAGGCTTCTTCAACTTTGTCATCATCAATTTTGCGAAGAGTTGCAAAAAGACCTTCCGCACTAAGAGCATATGCATTTAACCCTGCCGCTTTATAGCTATATAGACTTTCCTCGGTCGCAATAACAGCAGATTTTTTAAAATTAGCATCTGCTTTTTGCTTAATAAAATCTATAATTCGGTTCGAGTTTTTACATTTAATTATTGTCAATTTTGCGTTAGGTGAATAATGCTTATATTTCATGCCGGGAGATTTTGGCGCATCATCTGATTTTAACAGCTCCGTTTGAATGGTAATCTGCCCGATAGCTTCTTCAAGCATTTCAACAGTTATTGCACCTGGTCTTAAAAGCACCGATGCGTCGCCGCTTAAATCAACTATTGTGGATTCAAGCCCGAACACGCAATTTCCACCGTCTAAGACCATATCTATTTTACCATCCAAATCCATCATTACATGGGCGGCAGTTGTTGGACTCGGCTTACCGCTTGTATTTGCCGATGGTGCAGCGATAGGGACACCTGCCTCTTTAATAAGCTCAAGTGCAGTTCTGTTATTCGGGATTCTAACACCTATCGTATTAAGACCACCACTTACAAAATCGGGGATAATGCTTTTTTTCTTAAATATAAGAGTAATCGGACCGGGCCAAAATTTTTCAATAAGTTTATAGGCATATTCAGGTATACTCTCAACAACGCCAGTTAACATATCAATGCTTGAAACATGGACAATAAGCGGGTTATCCGCCGGGCGACCTTTAGCTTCAAAAATCTTCCCGGCTGACCTCTCACAAAGCGCATTAGCTCCCAAGCCATAAACTGTTTCAGTTGGAAACGCAACAAGTCCATAGTTTTTGATTATATAAGCCGCTTCTTTTATTCCCTCGTCGTTTGCGATTTTAAGCTTGGTCTTCATGAATTGTTTTACTGCCCCCGGAAGATATTACCCTTGCACCAAACAATAGACAAAGATTTGCAAGGATTTTTGTCTATTGTTTGGTGCAAGGGTAATATCTTAAATTCGTGACTATCATACCATATTGAAGATTATGATGCAACATATTAATCCGCATATTGACGATAGCATAAAAATGATATAGAATTATTAGGGTGTGTTCGATAATTCCATTCCGTCATATTTTCGGCTTATTTTCCGCTATGCACTTTTGCGGAAAAGCCTTACGTACCTTTGGGTATGTGCGGTTTTCCGCAAAAGCACCTATCGAA
>WRBF01000027.1 GCA_009784685.1 Defluviitaleaceae bacterium
ATTTCCGACTCAAAACTCTCCGACCTAAAGCCGCTAAAAATTCGTTTATTCGAAATTTGAGGTCGCAGGTCGTACTAGCCGTACACCAAGACCGAGAATAAAGAAGAAGCGAATTTTTAGCTGCTTTAGGCGTGTTGTACATTGTATTGCAAGGGTATGGAATATTACAAATCAAATGAGGATTGAGTAAAATCAGAGCGGTTATAAATATCCATAAGTATCCTTTTCATATCCTCAAACGTTTCCGCATGAACGATTTCTGTTCTAATTTTAGCAGAACCTTTAACACCCTTAATATAACATTGCATATGACGTCGCATTTCACGAACGGCAGTAAATTCCCCTTTGAGATTAATCAACATTTCAAAATGGCGGAGAGCTAAAGCAACTCTCTCTGTCATTTTGGGTTCGGGTAGTATTTCCCTGGTCTTTAGATAGTGAGATACTGAACCGAATATCCAAGGATACCCCTGCGCAGCACGACCTATCATAACACCGTCACATCCTGTTTCATCAAGCATTTTTTTTGCGCTGATTGGGTCAACTACATCGCCATTCCCTGTGACTGGTATATTTACCGATTTTTTGACTTTGCGTATCATATTCCAGTCCGCATTTCCGCTATAGTACATGCAGCGTGTTCTACCATGAACCGTAACCATATCAGCACCGTTGCCTTCAATGATTTTTGCTGCTTCAACGGCATTTATGTTATCCTTATCAAACCCCAAGCGTATTTTTGCACTTATTGGCTTATCCGTAGCGGCTCTCATGGCGTACACAATTTTACCTATAAGGTCAGGGTTATTCATAAGTGCGCTTCCATCACCGTTTTTAACTATTTTTGGTGCAGGGCATCCGAAATTTACATCATATAAGTCAATGGGTAGATGAGCTGTTATTTTAATTGCCTCGGCAAATTCATCAGGTTCATGTCCAAAAAGTTGAACGCCTATGGGATGTTCATTTTCGTCTATTTCAAGCAATTCTTTTGTATTCGAATTATTGTAAATAATGCCCTTAACGCTAATCATCTCGCTGAATACAAGGCCTGCACCGAATTCTTTTGCAAGCAAACGAAACGGCAAGTCTGTCACACCTGCCATTGGGGCTGAGAATATATTATTTTTTAGCTTGAGTTTGCCTATGTTCATGCTTTAAATGTCCTCAAGTATCACTTGTTCGTTGTTCGGCTCTTGGATTGAAGAAGGCTCGTCTGTGAAATTATCATCTGTAGGATCTATAAGAGCTGTAATATCCACAAGTTCTAACATCTCTTCCAAATTATTAAACCCAAAATGTCTCAAAAACTCTCTCGTTGTTCCAAACGCAACAGGCTTACCGGGTATATTCAACCTGCCGCATTCTTCTACCAAGTTAAGGTCTAGAAGGCGATTAACTGCGTGGTCGGCAGATACTCCCCGTATCTCCTCAATTTGTGGTCTTGAAATTGGTTGTTTAAACGCTATAATTGCAAGAGTTTCCATTAAAGTTTGGGTTAGTGCCTTTTTCTTTGGTTTCTCGTAGAGCTTTTTAATTGCATCAAAATACAAGGGATTTGTATGCATTTGATAGTGTCCATCAGATTCTGTAATCAAAATTCCGGAGTTTGTTTCTTTGTACTTTTTTGCAAGATTTGCGACTGTTTGTTGTGCGTTGGATTCATTAATTTCAAGAGCATCTGCGATGTCGGATATAGAAACAGGTTCTCCTGCCGCAAAGAGTATTGCCTCAATAGACTTTTCATAAATTATCGACATAACTTAAACCCTATACCTTATCCCTTTGACCTAATTTGCGCTCAGTTCCTTGTAAAATCTTTGAGATATTATCTTTATGTCTAAGCCAACCGAGTGCGCAAATTATAAAGGCGATTAAAATTTCTTCCGGGAAAAATTCAAAAAAGATCATCAAAGCAGGAAAAGCAGCAAGTAAAATGAGCGAACCTAATGAGACATATTTAGTAAATGATATTGCAATGACTGCCAAAAGATAACATAACACAGCGACAGAAAAATTTAACGCAAGAATAACGCCTATTGTACAAGCCGCACCTTTTCCGCCTTTAAATTTTAAAAACACAGGAAAATTATGACCTAAAATAGTGCCGAGCCCTGCATATAACATAGGCAAGAAATTATCGTCAGCCGCAGGCGAAAATGCCGTTGTACCGTCAAATATGTATGCGGCTAAAACTACAGCAGCTACAGCTTTTAATATATCAATAACAAATACCGCAATACCAAACTTTACACCAAACGTTCGCACAACATTTGTTGCACCGGCATTGCCGCTTCCATGCTCTCGAATGTCTGTTCTCTTGAAAATTTTTCCTGTGAAATATGCTGTTTGTAAGCAGCCGAACAGGTAGCCTATCAGCAGGCAGGCAAGTCTGAACATATTAAGCACATCTCCTATTCATTTCTATTCCTTGCAATAAAATGTATCGGTGTGCCGCTAAAGCCAAATGCTTCTCTAAGTTGATTTTCTAAGTATCGTTTATATGAAAAATGCAATAGCTCTTTGTCGTTTACAAAAAGGACAAACGTCGGCGGGCGAACGGAAACTTGGGTCATATAGTAAATACGAAGCGGTCTTCCTTTGTCGGAAGGCGGCTGATTCATTGAAGTCGCCTCGAGCAAGACATCGTTTAACAGACCTGTTGTTACCCGGCGTGATGCATTTTCGCTTACTGCTATGATATTATCAAAAAGTTTCATAACTCTTTGCCCTGTTTCTGCCGATATAAACAACATCGGCGCATACGGCATATAACTAAGTGTATTCCGTATATCCTTTTCATATTGCCTCATAGTTTTATCATCTTTTTCGATAATATCCCATTTATTGACGACGATAATGGCAGCTTTGCCTGCTTCGTGGGCTATTCCTGCTATTTTTGTATCCTGTTCGGTTATGCCCTCTTCGGCACTTATCATTAAAATGCAAACATCCGCCCGCTCAACGGCGGCTATTGTACGAACTATGCTGTATCGTTCTATGTTTTCTTTGATTTTGTTACGCTTGCGCATACCGGCAGTGTCTATGAACATAAACTTCTGAGCGTCTTTTTCAAAATAGGTATCAATGGCATCCCTAGTTGTACCGGCAACAGGGCTTACAATAAGTCTGTCTTCGCCAAGTATTTTATTAATCAACGAAGATTTACCAACGTTAGGTTTGCCAATGACAGCTACTTTAATAATATCATCCTCAACATCATCGCCGCTGTCTTCCTTAAAATGAGATACAACAACATCTAGCATATCCCCAAGTCCTAAGGCTTGCCCGGCAGAAATTGGAATAGGGTCGCCAAGCGCAAGGGCATAAAACTCATAAATATCGAAATTTTCCTTACGCATATCATCAATTTTGTTTACGACAAGGATGACAGGTTTTTTCGCCTTTCTAAGCAGGTTTGCTACGTTTTGATCATCATCAGTTATGCCTGATTTGATATCAACAACAAACATTATGACATCGGCAGTATCAATCGCAATCTCCGCCTGTGTGCGCATTTTTTTATATATTTCATCATCCGATGATGGGTCAAGCCCGCCTGTATCAATCAACGTGAAATTGTGTTTAAGCCAATCACAGTCGGCGTAGATTCTATCTCTTGTTACTCCCGGAGTGTTTTCGACAATGCTTATACGTTCCCCGGCGAGCCTGTTGAATAGAGTTGATTTTCCTACATTTGGACGACCTACTATTGCTACTATTGGTTTTGGCATTATATTGCCCCCTGATTAAATGTTGTTCCATTTGCCGTTATTAAAGCCGTCCAAAGCGACCAAAGGTCTGTTAGCGCAAGGACGGCTCTTTTTTTAAACAATTTCTTACTTAGCGTAATCAATAATTCTGGTTTCTCGTATAAGATGAACTTTAATTTGCCCTGGATATTCGAGCTCATCCTCTATTTGTTTTGCAACATTACGTGCAACAACAGGCATTTCATTTTCCGGAACTTCTTCAGGAACGATAACAATTCTAAGCTCACGCCCTGCTTGAATAGCAAAGGATTTTTCAACGCCTTTGAAATTATCCGCAATTTCTTCAAGTTTTTGAAGACGTTTGATATAAGACTCAAGTGTTTCACGTCTTGCACCCGGTCTTGAGGCAGAAACTGCATCAGCCGCCTGCGTTATTATTGAAATAATATGAGTAGGTTCAACATCGCCATGATGTGATTCAACAGCATTTATTATTGTCGGAGATTCTTTATACTTTTTGCATAAAGCTGCCCCAATTGTAACATGTGAACCTTCAACATCATGATCAACTGACTTACCGATATCATGTAAAAGCCCTGCACGTTTTGCAACTGTAACATCAAGACCAAGCTCTGCTGCAATAATTCCGCAAAGATGTGAAACTTCGATGGAATGTCTTAACACGTTTTGTCCATAGCTTGTCCTAAATTTCATTTTACCAAGAAGCCTTATAAGATCCGGATGAAGCCCATGAACACCTGTTTCAAATGTAGCTGCTTCGCCTTCTTCGCGGATAGTTGCTTCAACTTCTTTTCGTGCTTTTTCAACCATTTCTTCAATTCTTGCAGGATGAACACGACCATCAACAATGAGCTTTTCAAGTGCAATACGTGCTATTTCACGCCGCATTGTGTCAAATCCGGACAATATTACAGCTTCCGGGGTGTCATCGATGATAAAATCTATTCCTGTAAGTGATTCAAGCGTTCTGATGTTTCTTCCTTCACGCCCTATTATACGACCTTTCATTTCATCGTTTGGTAACGTAACGACCGACACAGTCGTTTCAGCGATATGGTCAACTGCACAGCGTTGAATGGAGTTAACTAAAATCTCTCGACCTTTTTTATCACATTCTTGTTTTGCTTTTTGTTCATAATCTTTAATGATCTTTGCTGTCTCTACTTTTATGTCGCTTTCAACCGTTGAAAGCAGTTGCTCTTTTGCTTGTTCCCTTGTTAAACCTGAAATACGTTCAAGTTCAATTGTGTGACCTTCAATTATCTTGTCAACTTCTTTTTTCTGTTCTTCGAGTTGTTTAATTCTTAATTGAAGCTGTTCGTCTTTACGTTCAACGGATTCTGCCTTTTTATCAAGGTTTTCTTCCTTTTGCATTATACGTCGTTCTTGTTTTTGTACTTCGTTTCTTCGCTCTTTAACTTCACGTTCTAATTCGTTTTTTGCTTTAATGTTTTCTTCCTTCGCTTCAAGGAGTAATTCCTTGCGGGTTGCTTCGGCAATTCTTCTTGCCTCTTCTATAATAAAAGCCGCTTCTTTTTCGATAGAACCAAATTTCGATTCAGCGACTCTTTTCCTATACGCAATTCCGACAAAAAAACCTACAACGATGGCGCAAAGGGAAGAAACAACAGCGATTAAAATTACTGTTACTGTCGGCATATTATTAAATATGCACCTCCCTATATATGATAAAATGGGAAAAGCCCTGTATTAATCCGCACGAATTTTATCGTGCGGATTAATAAAACAATGCAAAAGCCCATATTCTCGAATATTGTATAACGTTTTTATGTATATGTCAAGCCAAAGAGTGGGCAATATTATTTATTTTTGCTGCTGCTTTAAACGAATATTACTGTAATTGTGATTACATTGAAGTGCAAGGGTAGGGCACAAATGAATTTTGGGTGCGGAACATACTTTATGTAATATGCATATTATGGACAAGGAGGTGATAGTAATGTCGTTTATCGAAGTGATAGACTTTCAATTAGAAGTTGATAATCAGCCCATAGATACAATACACAATATGATGTTTGTAAAAATCAGGGTTGAATATCAAGGCGGACCGACAGGTATATTCGCTGGAGATACAATTTCAATTGATATCCATAATTCCGTTAATGAAATATTCGATATCGTTGGATTTGGCAATAACACTATTAGCATTTATGGCGACGGCGATATTGGTAAGGTCGGTACAAGAACATACCGCAACGACCCAAATGGCGATTACTGCCTAGAAGTAGAATTTGACGATGGATACTATAACTATTTCGGTGGATTAATGCCTGATAATATCACAGGCTGGCTTGAGGCATCAGTATTTATCACATATAAAAAATGGGTACAAGAACCTACCCAAACAACTATGACAGTAATTATCAACGGGATTCAGAACGATAAAATTATCAATGTAGAAATAGGCGGAGGTCCGGGACCGGAAAGATTGGATACGCCAGGACCTATTATAGGTAAATCTGGGCGCTATGGTGCTTACAGTGGAAATATGCATGACTTTCCCGAGGTTGAGTTTAATGATTATCTTAACTTTGAGCTTATGCGATGGAGTTTACAAATAGGATATCAAAATCTAACTTGGAGAGATTTACGGGCTTCTGGCGGGGAATTTTACTATACGGCAAATGAATCTTTGGAGTATTCCAACAATAACCCTACGGGAGAAAGGTATCAAAGTAATAATGAACCTTATCTTGTACCATATGCAATCCAACAAGGATACCCGATAGATGCCCCTTTCCACTATAATAATTGTATTCTGGATGATTATCTGGTTATTGGTCCTTTTGGTCAAGTAATCAGCAGTGCTCACGATTACCTGAAGGATTCATTACGCATTATCCGGATTATGGGGAGAGAAGAAAACAATTCTTGGTGGGGTAACGATGCCTTTAGAATACTGGCAGACAGTAACTTCTTGAAATATGATCCAAGTGAACCAATAGATAGGTATTTAACTGACCTCTTTTTTAAAGATTACAGAGGTCTTACTATAGATGAGTTTTTTGTACAGATGCAGTCCGAGGGGCAGTTTTTAGATAAATCTACAGCAGATGATATTCTATCTTTCTATAATGTAAATAATGGTGAAGCTCCTGGCGTGCTTGACCCCACAGACACAAATCAGATTCCGCACTTTAAGTTATTGTTGGGGGACTTGCGGTTCAACGAAAACCAGTATCAATCTATAAACCTAATCGGTTTTGATAATTCTGTAGTTTTTGATAATGTGCTCGCTAAAAACCTTCCCTATGGATACTTGGTATATTATGACACTAAAGCAACAGAAGCTATCTTAAATCATGAAGGCTTCCATTATAATAATTCAGTATCTCTAAAGTTTGGGGATGATGTTCGGACTATAAACAGTAACGATATGTGGATTAAACTAGAGGATGGCAGCGGGGGCTCCGGTCAAACAACAGAAATTAGAATAAGAAAAGTTGATGAATATGGCGAGCCGATTCCGGGTTTAAAGTTTACTTTAATTCATACAAATATTTCGCCGCCACATATAAGAGAAGCAATAACCACAATAAACGGAACAGTTTCCTTTACTTTAAGAAAAGGGGAGTATACTCTCATCGAAGATGCTTCAGATGAATTTAATCCAATTACCCCTATGAATTTTGTTGTAACCGGCATAGATGAATTATTCAATCTGAAAACAGCTTTAGAAGGAACAGGATATGTAGATTGGGATAAACTTGAATATCTGAATGGTGTTAATATAATTACTAATCATTCTAGTGACCCACCGGATCCTCCCGACCCGCCGGATCCTGACAGATGTAAAGCAATTTGGAGTATTGTAACTTCAATCGCCTTACAAGAAGCGGCTCTTAGCCATATACTCAACGCTGAAGGCGAAAAATTGCAGCGTATCATTGGAACGTTAGAAGGGTTTGCTCCTCCGGAATCAGCAACCTTTGAGCAACTTATGAAAGCAAATGATAGTGTTAGAAAATTAATCAATACTGTTAATTATCAGCATATGATCTTGAACACTAAGTTGACCGTTGCTTTAGATATTGCAAAAACACACAAATGCCCTTGATTATTATCAATTCGTGCTAAATAAAAAGATAATGGGTTCATAAATACTCTTGCAGTACAATACACAACCGTGTTGTACATTATTATTGCAAGGGTAAGCTGAATATAAAATCAAAAGAGGCTGTCTTGCTTTCTTAGCAAAACAGCCTCTTTTTGGATATTTTTAATCAGGGTGTGTTCGATAATTCGCTTTCGTTAGATTTTTGAGCGTTTTTTCGATAGATGCTTTTGCGGAAAACCGCACATACCCAAAGGTACGTAAGGTTTTTTCGCAAAAGTGAATAGCGGAAAATAAGCCGAAAATATGGCGGAATGGAATTATCGAACACACCCCAAATTGCTGACAGTATTCAAAGTCTGTTTAAGAATTATTTTTCATATCCATTAAAACATGCAGGTCGATAAGTTTTTTGAATACTTGGCAGTTTATTGCCTTTTCTGTTTGGATATCGCTTATGTCTTCGTAAAAGGAGAATAGTTCCGTAATATTTTTTCGTTCTTCGTTTAATGCAAGCTGTATGCCGTCTTTAAAAGAAACTTGATTATTGATTACAACATTTTTTGATTCAAAGCGTTTTCCACTCTTGTCAGTATAAATTTTGTTGAAAGAATCGGCTCTTTGGCGGCATCTTTCGCTTATATCTTCGAAGTTTTGCTTTGCAGCTATGGTTGGTGCAATTCGATTAAGATGCGAATAAAATGCAGTGCCGTTTACTTCATTTTGAATATGTTGTGCAAGTCTTTCAAGGGAATTTGGTGCTAAGTTGTTCTGCTGTCGTCCGCTTGCGCTTCCCATGCCCGGGTTAGGTGCTTTCATACCGTTTTGTGAGCTTGAACTCATATAAGACGGGTTTTGAGGCTGACCTTTTTTCGCATCATTTTCGTTAAGAGTCTTTATTAATTGGTTTATATTTTCTTCATTTATTGGTATACCATTAACCTCGCCTTTCATGTACTGAGATATCTGCTGCTCAGAGGTCAACCCATTGGCGGGCTGTTGCGGTGGCTGACTTTGAACCTGCTGCTGCATTTGCGGCATTTGTGGTGGTAATTGAGTTTGGTTTTGCATTTGTGGCTGCATATGCATTGTATTTTGCATCTGGTTAGATTGCTGCTGTGTTGGCATAACATTTTGCCTTGGATGGGCTTGAGGATGCGGCATAGCATTTTGCATTTGATTAGCCTGCTGCTGCATTTGCGGTATATGCTGTAGCATTGGATTTTGCATTTGTTGTCTTTGCGTCGGCTGCCGAGGGTTTTGCATTTGCCTTCTGTTTGACATAGCTTGCCCTTTGGCTTGATTTCTACTTCTTATTGGTTGTCTGACTTGTCCTTTGTGCGGGTTCTGTTGGTTGTTTTGTGGCTTTTCAGACGGAGGGCTTCCGGTTGCGGTCTTAGCCGTGCCGCCAGCCCTTTGCTGTTGCGCAATATTAAAGTTGTGAAAGCTGTTAAAATTATTTAATGCCATAAAAACACTCCCTTTTAAGGCCTTTTCAATTAATAGGATGTATATTGCATAATATATTCGAATAATGAGGGCTATGTTCCATATAGCTATAAAACTGATTGATAGTCAATAGAGGTCGTTAATTAGGGTAAAAAATAAAACCCTTGCCGATGGATGGCAGGGGTTATTTTGTAGTCCATGTTGTAAGCTGTTTTTTTGAGAAGGTGTGAAGTGCAAAAATCTACTCCCACTCGACACCGCAAACCTTAATCTAAACAATTTTGTTTAGAAGATATGGCTTGTGGTATTCCTATTGCTTATATTATCCATAGCACATGGGCTATCTGATTTTTTGTTGCCAGCGTTTACCCTATCTTTTATCGAACCTTTCCATTTTTGCCGCTTTAATAGCCTCAACATATTTTTTGCCAAATGCCCCTTTTGCTGCGCGTTCGTCTGAGTTGAACTTCCAATGACCAGTATTTTCATCTGGTTCAAAATAATTAAACCAATATCCTTCATCATCGGTGACTTGCTTTATGAAAGGCTCATAATCTTGGAAAAACTCTACCGTGAACTCACCTATACAAACATCTCCATTATCGTTCATTGTTCCCGCAGGCAACTCAATTTCAGGGTATATCGACGCATACGCTCCATAATTTGGTTGACCTGTTAATATTATTAATGGATGATTTACCATCTTTGTAAAAAGTCTATAATCATATACTTCTTCGTTAGCCAAGTTAAATTCAATTGGTTTAACTTCGCAATAATACATTTCTTGCATAGGGGTAATTATCTTAAAATCCGGCAAATACCATCTTCCATTTGATAGCTCGTATCCTTCTTCTTCATATTGCCACTTGAATCCAAGTGCATCAAAAAACACAGCCCACCTTGCCTCTGTCCTGCTTCGGAATTTATATCCAGCGTATTCAGTTTCAATCGCCTTTATTTCTCGCTCCATATTCATCTCCCTTATGAATCCAAAAGTTTTATTACAGCCCTGCTTGACTTATTCCCAATATCCTCTTTGACACCGCCAACATCTATCTAATCTGCCGACCACCTTTCTTCAAATAGCTCGGAAGGCATATGCAAGGCAGTTTTGTATTTTTGACTTAAATCACGCCCTCCGGGCATGGATGGCAACATATTGAAATATTGTCTAATCGCTGCTCTTATTCCTGAAAGACAGGTTTTGGTTTTAATCCAGTTCTGTGGGCTGAAAACCCTATTAGCAGGCTGAGGTTCATTTGCAGCAGCTTCTAATGCTGTGTTCAAGCATACACCAACTACATCTATTATTTCGTCATAAACACCATTCTTTGCAATTTGAGCTAATGCAACAGCAGGGTCAGGCACTCCTTCTGCCATATTGTTTATCACACAAAAGCACAATGAAACAGCATATATATGGTGATAAGGGGCATACGACTTCATAGCTAATAACGATTCATTAAGTCCCAGCGGATTTTCTTTAACCCATCTCTTAATGACAGCGTTACTCAATTCATTCAAAGCCTGCACTTTTTCGGGGGCATAATCTTTTTTGAAAATCTGCTCAAAATACTTGTCAAAAATCTTAGATTCGCTGTATGAAATATTTGGACGTTGAGAATGCCAAGCCATAAAGTATTTGCCTAAATCCGACAAGTCAATGATAAATTGCTTATCTCTATCGGCAGGAGCAGTTTCCCCACGTTTGGTTAGCATATATCCTTTTTGATATTTTTGTTCATACAATTTTTTCAAAGCTAAAACTCTCTTATCGTTACTTCGCAAGTCGCGTGGCTTTACTGCACTTTGCGAGTTTGTTGATACGCTGATTTTATCAGCACGATTTCTTTCAGGTATTTCATAAAATCTAAACATAATATATGAATCATCTTGCTCTTTCACTTTTTCACTACATGAAAGGATTGTATTTAATGATTGACACCCATTAACAATGCTTAACCCCTGTAGTCTTAATTTACCATCATTCATTTCCATGCTGGTACAAATTGCCGTTATTCCATTGTGAAAAAAGAAAAATTCATTCGGATTATTGTAAATAGTCTGTTTAATTCCTTTGTTAACTGCATTGCTCAGACCAAGAGACTGACGAACATTTTTCTTAAAAAGAGTACCGTCCTTTATGCCCGGAAACCGCAAACATTCCTTTAGTGGCACTGCGGCAAGTAGTGCTTTTGTATCTCCAAGCTCTAATGTCAAATACTTATCATGAACCAACGTAACAACATGGTTTATGACAGGGTTTTCCTTGTCCAGTGCCATATCGTATCGTCTTATAAGCTCATCATTATCAATTATTTGAATCGTTGCGCTTAGTTCGTCGCTATTGGTTAATTCCTCTTGAAAGCGCACAAAATCACTATGTGCTGATGGCGTAAGGGTTGATGTTGTTATTAATTCAAATGAAATATCATAATCATCTTGTAACGCATCTGACAAATCAATGAGTTTTTGTTTAAGTTTATTATTTGCATCTTCTTGCAAGGTGACTAAATTTTTTATTCGTACCCATGAAGAAAGCACTTCCCTCAAAGGTTCTGCATCTACTTGATTGCTTCCAATAAATTTACCTTGAATTATGTAAATCATGGACGATGCATCATCAATATATATAGCATCAATTTGTTTATCTCCTGCACCATCTGTAATGCAATCTTTTGTTTGAATTTCGTCTAAATTGTGTATGTTCCTTAAATACCAAGCGACAAAACGCTGCCCATCATTAGGATATTGCTGTTGATAATAATTTTGCTTGATTTCTTCTAATATTTTTTCGTACATGAGTGTGCATCTCCTATTTTTGAGCCGTAGCGGATGGATGAACAGAGGATTATCTATCATGGTCGTGACTTTGTTTCTTTTGTCTTTTGTGGTGCAACATAAGGCTGGTTGTAAGATTTTAATTGTTCGGCAATGCTTCGTTTTTTGGTTATTTTAGTTTCCCTGATTTTTAGTATTTCGGCTAAGTCTGATGGCTTAGTGCTGTCTGCCATGTCATCCATTAACCATGAAACTACTCGCCAATCCTCAACGTCTTTAAGGACATTTTGCACCGCATGTTTAATTTTATTTCTATCGCCGAAGTGTGTCATAGCAGCAACTTCCGAAGCCACTGCAAGATATAAACTTTGGCAACGCTTTAGCTTTTCAGTATCATTGTCGTGCTTTTCTAAGGCGGCAAGGGTCGTGTCGCTGATGCGGGCGTGTTGCTTGGCTATACCAACAATAAAATCCCAATCATCTTTGGTCAGACTAACCCTGCTGCTTAGTACAGGGAGGGGGCTTGGTTTCTTTAGCCAATTTAAGCACCCTCTGCAAATCATCTTTGCGTGGTTTAAACTTTGTTTGCATATCAGTGAAGTTTTTTCGCTCTTGCTTGATGTCATTTTGCAAAGTGGATTTTTCGCCCTGTAAGATGCTGACTTCTTCCTTGTGCTTGGCTACCTCGTCAACAAGGTGGTGCTGCTCGGATAATAGCTTTTGTTTCTCGCCCTCTGTAACAAGCCCCTGTTTTTCTCTTTCGGCAAAGTCTAAAAATTCTGCGGAATACTTGACACCATCTATCCGAATGTCACCGATTAGATATTTATTATCGTTCATGTCTACACCCTCTCCAACACATTGCTATAATAAAGGTTTCTGCTTGCGTATTCAAAGGGTGCATTTTCCCTCAAAAACTCTTGATACTCTGGTTTTTTTGTATTCTGTGCATATACAGGATAAGGCATAGTGTACTTTGAATTATATACCCAATCTGGCACATCAAGCCCATAGTCATTAGGCAGCTTGTGAACTGCCGCCGCCAAGATGCAGACATTCAGCATATCGGAAGTATTCTTGGCTAGTGGAGGATTGCTAATCATTTCATACCTTGCTGTATCAGTTGTTCGATAAAATACGTCCAAAAAAGAACCAAAGGCAATTCCAAAGTCGTGATAACTAATTACATCACTTAAATTGTATTTATTCACAACAACACACCGCCTCGACCCGCCCTCACCGTGAGGACATTATAGCTTCCTCTAATCCAATAACGGCTCTGTATTACGTTTGCCGTGCAAAACACGATACACCATAACCTTGCCTTTGCTCTCGTCAACCTTGTAAAACACCAGATAATCATAGATTATGACTGCTCTGCGATAACTTGGGCTATATTCGCACTGGCTGAATATATATGGCATGTCCACGACTTGGGCGCAAAACTTCTCAAAGCTCTCCCTAAATTTCTTGGTTGGAGCCTCGCCGTATTCCAACAGACGCAAATGTATTTCTTTCAAATCGCTTTTGGCAAGGCTTAATACCGATAATCTCATAGCTTCACTGCGCCCCAACTATCCCACTCCTTGAATAGCTCGTCTGTGCTCGACCATTCATCGGGATTGTCGGCTATAGCTTCGGCTTCGGCTAATTTTTCTTTGACATAGCGAATATGCAAGTATTCTTCGTACTTGCTGAAATCCTCATAGGGGATTATTACAGCTTCGCTTTTGCCGTTGTTGGTTATGATAACATTGTTGCGCTCTTTTATGATTGTCGCAATTTCGGGATAATTATTTCGCAAATCCCGAACAGCTTTAACGTGAGTTGAAAACATAATATCATCTCCTTTGCCATGTGATACATATTGTATCACGCAATCAGAAAAATATCAAGTGTTATTTTTGGTAGTGCTACAATAACAAAGCCGCCCTGCGGCGGCACTGATATTTTTCTTTTATCGCTGTTCATTATCAGCATTATCTCTCACTCGGCACATAACATCTTGCACTTAACTCTACTCCCACTCACAAGTCCCCGGAGGTTTCCCGGTAACATCATAAACAACAATTTCAATCTCCTCAAACTTATCAGTAATTTCTTTGGCAAGCGTTTTAAGCTTATCAAGAGAAATTTCTTCGCCGATTATACCTGCTCGTCCGGTCATGAAGTCGTCGGTTACAAATGTGCGGATGGCTATTGAATAGCGTTTTTCTATTCCGATTGGGATAAGTATGCAGAAGGTTTGGCTTATTTTGCTGTTACTTATGGTGTTTGTAACCATATGGTCTATTTCACGCAGGAGTTCTGTGTTTTCGTCGTTTATGTTCATTGGTTTGCAGCTTAGCTTTTGAACGTTGGTTGGAGATATATCACTTAGGATGTAAGCCGTGCGGTTAATTGTTTCCACTTGGTCTGTCAATTTTTTAGACAGCTTTGTAGTTTCGTCCCAGTTGAATGATGCGGTGTCTCCATGGAAGAGTGCTAAATGACCGTATATTCTGCATTCATTTCTAACACCGACTGAGCGGAGCGGGAGCAGTTTTCCGGATATGTTTGACTCATCCATGATTTTTTCAAATGCTTTTATTTCATCGTTTGAAAGTTCTTCTGTGTTATCATTGCACAAAAGGCGAACGCATAAGCCCGGGCCTGGGAAAGGTTCTCTTTCTGTAACTTCCTGTTCAAGTCCAAGGATGCGGCCTACTTGTCGCACTTCACCTTTATACCAATCCCAATTCGTTTCGACAATAAGACCTTTTTCACGAGCTTGCCGTACGATTGAAACATCGTTATGATGCGTTTTAACAACCTTGCCTGAATATCCAACAAGCGAGTTGCCGCTTTCAACTAAGTCCGGGCGGATAGTTCCTTGGGCAATAAATGTTTTATCCATGTCAAGCCCAAGTTCTTTAGCTGTCTCATGGACAATATGTATAAATACCGTGCCGATTATGTTACGCTTTTCTTCGGGGTTGGTTAACTCGGTCATAGGTCCTATCGTTCTTCCTTCAAATTCAATTGTGCGGTTAAAAAATGCATCTTTTGCGTTGATGTGCTTTAAATGCTTAAGACCAAGGCGCTTTAACCCTTCACAAACTGTAGCACTTTCATTTTTTCTCATAAATCCATGATCAACATGTATAGCATAAATGTTGTCAGCATCAAGAGCTTTAAGCAGCAGCGCAGCAGTAACCGCAGAGTCAACGCCGCCGCTTAAAAGAACGATTACATTGTTGCTGCCGACTTGATTTTTTATATGGTCCACCGAAGTTTTTATTGTATCTTCAATAGTATACCTATCTTTTATGCCGCAATCATCGTTAACAAATTTGCTAAGAGCTTCGTCAGAAAGTCCTGCCTCTGAATTAATTTGAATAGTTGGTATGTCAGCTGATAATTTTTTACTATTTTCACTTGTGCCACCTGAAATTATTATGCCTGATGCTTTTGGCAGCTTGTCCTTTTCTGTGTTAATCGGGTGTATTTCAGTTCTAACACCCATTTCTCTTATTTTACGGTCAATTATCTTAGTGTAAGAACTGCCGCAGTCCATAATTAATATAATTTGCATATATACTTTCTCCTTTGGATTGGGTTTAAATAATTCATCATTTTATCAATTGTATCACTGTTATAAGAATTTTTCAATAACTAATGGTACTAATATATAACTCTCAAAAGTATACTGTATTAATCCGCAACGGAACTCATCTTCATCTTCCTTGCCTTTTTTGCCAAACTGCTGTGTAATCTTCTTCTGGTTATGCCTATAGCACATATCATCATCATTTTTTTGCATTTTGACAAAAACCCTGCGGAATATTTCGGATGACTTCTGTTGTGGATTAATAAAAAATGGAGGCAATATCAATGAAAAAATATTACATATTTATTCTTACAGCGATAATACTTGCTGTTTTTGCAACAGGGTGCGGAGCGAGCGAAGCTGCGGTAGTTGATCCCTCCACTTATGAAAAAATTATAACAAAACTTAGTGAAATGGAAACTTACAGAAGCGAAGCTTCGGTTCAGTATATTTCTAATAAGAATTCAAATACTTATAGAGTGATTCAGTATAATAAAATGTCGGGCGAATACCGTATTGAAGTTATAAGTCCGGAGCAGTCAGCCGGGAACGTGACAGTGTTTGACGGTACAACTATTTCACAGTTTAACAAGAGAAATGAAGGCAGGATATTCGTGCTTGCAAGAGAAGATATGGCAAGAAGCGAGATACTCGTAACATCTTTTATTAGAAATTATTTAGATTCAACCGAAACATCTGTAAGTGTTGGGAGTTTTGATAATGGTAAATGCACAGTTTTAGAGGTTTCGTTACCCGGAGAACACCCTTACTTGGCTACCGCAAAATTATGGGTTGATAACAAAGACCTTGTTCCCGTTAAGCTTGTTATTTATGACAGCGAAGGCGGCGAAAGGATAGTTGTAATTTACGAGAATTTCGAATATAATGTAGAATTAGCGAATGATATTTTTCATGTAGAGACTAACGAGGAAGTATAAGTATGGGAATAATTTTTACTGAAGAGATACCAAAAGCTCAAAGCTTATACGAGCTTTACGATGAGCTTGATTGGAATAATTTTTTAAAGCTTTCTCCTGAGCAGCTTGAGCGTGCAACGGAGCAAAGCTTTATGTCTTTGAGTGCATATGATGGAGATAGGCTTGTTGGAACAGGTAGAATTGTGTCGGATGGTGTTATTAACGCTTATTTATGCGGTTTGGGTGTTTCCCCGGAATACGAAGGTAGAGGAATTGGCAGCAACATAGTGAAATATCTTGCTTTACAATGTGAAGAGCGCAAGCTGCATCTACAGCTTTTTTGTAATGATGAATTGACTGCTTATTATGAAAAACTTGGATTTAAACAGTTTGTTAATGGAATGAAGTTTTATTAATAGGCTTTACTTTCCTCAATAAAATGATATAATATGAATTAAAAACAAACCAAAAACAAGGAGGAGCATTAATGAATCCCTTAACAATTATTTTAGTAATAGTGGTGTTGCTTGTAGTTTATGCAATAGTAATCTATAATGGTCTTGTTACTTTGAAAAATAGAGTAGACAACGGTTGGGCACAAATTGATACTCAGCTTCAAAGACGTTATGATTTGATACCAAACCTTATTGAAACAGTAAAAGGTTATGCTAAGCATGAATCTGAAGTGTTTGAGAAGGTAACTGCTGCTCGTGCCGGTATGGCAAATGCTACTACCGTAGGAGAAAAGGCAGAAGCAGACAATGCCCTTTCCGGTACGCTTAAAACGCTTTTTGCAGTTGCGGAAGCTTATCCGGATTTAAGAGCAAATGAAAACTTTAAAGAGCTTCAAGTTGAATTGACAAACACTGAAAATAAAATTTCGTTTGCGCGTCAATTTTACAATGATACAGTGGCAAGGTTAAACATAGCTATACAAAAATTCCCAAGAAACATAATCGCAGGCATGTTTAATTTCAAAGAATGTGAATACTTTAAAACGGACAGCCAAGAAGTAAGAACGGCTCCTAAAGTAAGCTTCTAGGGGGAATGTCGTTTGTTCCAAGCAATTGCGAAAAATAAATTTAGAACAACAATGATAGTGGCGATGATTTTTGTATTTTTCGCCGCAATAATCTATTTTATATCATATTTCCTATTGGAAATGGGTAATATAGCAGTAGTGTATGGTGTTTTAATTGCGTTTATTATGTCATTCGGGGCGTATTGGAACAGTCATAAAATTGTACTTAAAATGCATAAGGCTCGCCCTGCTACTCCGGAGCAAGATGCTAAGCTTAGAAACATCCTTGAAGGTCTATGTATTGCTGCGGGAACTCCGGTGCCTGCACTTTATGTTATGGAAGATCCTGCGCTCAATGCTTTTGCAACGGGTCGAAATCCAAATAATGCAGTGATTTGCGTAACGACAGGTCTTCTTAACAATCTTGACTATTATCAGCTTGAAGGCGTAGTTGCACATGAGTTGGCTCATATCAAAAATTATGATATTTTACTTCAAACGGTAGCGGGAATAATGATTGGTGCGGCTATTATAGCTTCACAAATGGCAACTCGTATGATGTTTTGGGGCGGCGGCAGAAACCGAAATTCACGCAATTCAAAAGGTGGGGGCGCAGAAATCATCATCTTTGCTATCGGAATAATATTTATAATATTGGCGCCGATAGCTGGTCAGCTTCTTAAAATGTCACTTAGTCGTAACCGTGAGTTTCTTGCGGATGCAACAGCGGCAGAGTTTACTCGCAATCCGGAAGGGCTTGCAAGTGCCCTTGAAGCAATCGGCGGAAGCAGCATTCCTCTTAAAAATGCAAGCAATGCAACCGAGGGGATGTACATTGCGACCCCAAAATCAGAGCTTGGAGGCAGGAAATCTTCGAACTTGTTCTCGACACATCCGCCTATTAACAAACGTGTTGAAGCTCTTAGAAACTTAAGATAAATGTTAAATACGGCTTTAGAATATTTAAACAAAACTCCTCTTTTTCATATGGACATGATTGTACCAATAATGAGGGGAACGGCTGATATAATTTATGCAAGCTCCGACGGCGTTTTCTTAAAAGAACTCGAAAGCGGAGCTTTTAAGCTGTCTGTATCCTGTTTAAGCAAGGGCAAAGAACTGATTGATTCAGTTGAGCAAGAAGAGTTTTGCTTTCACCAAAAACCTTTGTTTGAATATATGAAGCAAAAATATGATTATTCAGAATGTTTGATATGCTTTCAAGCAGTTTACAACAAAAAAGAGTGTATTCGACTTAACACAAGTCGGTTAAGCATAAGACAACTAACTGTAAATTATGCTGACATAGTTTATGAAAATTACCATTATGTTGATTATGATTATATTGTGAAGCGTCTTAAAAACGGAGCTATATATGGTGGTTTTTTAGGTGATGAACTTTGTGGATTTATCGGTATCCATGCTGAAGGCAGCATGGGGATGTTGGAAGTTTTCCAAAAACATAGGCAGAAAGGCTTTGCCGTTGAACTTGAAGCTTATATGTTAAATGAAATTCTTAAAAATGGTCAAATTCCATTTGGGCAAATTGCCGTTGATAATGAACCATCAATAAAGCTGCATAAGAAATTAGGTTTTGATATATCAACTGATGAAATTTATTGGTTGTTTTAATTAACCGCTGAATTAGGAAGTGAAAAAATGCAAACTCATATACTTTTTATAATACCATATTTGATGATCTTAGTAGGCGTTTTGTTTTTAATGTGTATTAAGCATGGAATGCCGGGGTGGCTTACTGTTAAAATAGGCGGTTTGCAAACAGAAGACTTTCGCCGTCTAACCCCGGAACATCAAAAAAGCCTGCAAAAACAGACTTTTAGATGCTTCCCGCTAGCAATAGCTATAACTTTTGTGCCTGGGCTTGGCTTTTCATTTTTAAATATCCAAGTTAACACGGTAGCAGTATTTATAGGTTTTATAATCCAGTTAATTGTAATAGCAGTAATTACTACGCCTTTATTTGATATCGCAAAATCAATTAAGACCGAGCTTGATATGACAAACGGCAGTGATAAGTAACTGGACAGTTAATCTGTGCCACTTTCAGGCTCAATACATTTCTCAAATAATCCTGCAAGCCTATCATGTTCACCTTTAAGAAACAAATATCCAAAAAGTGCTTCTATTCCTGTAGCATGGCGATAAGCCGAAATTGATGCATTTTTTGCCGTCGTAAAAGACTTGGCATTACGCCCTCGCTTCATTACGGCAAGCTCTTCGCCGGTAAGCAATTCAGAAATTAAACCATACATCTTCGCTTGTGCCTCTGCGCTTACGATTGCTTTGGCTTTTTTATGGAGCTTGTTAACGGATTCACGGCTTGATATCAAACGATTGCGTACATAAAGTTCAAAAACAGCATCACCGATATATGCCAGATTTAATGGAGAAAGTTCGTTGGGTGATGCATTAAGTCTTGATACTTCAAAGGAAAATTTAACAACCGAATTATCCGCTATTTTGTTCACATCTTCTATCACTTTCGTTTAATCCTCATACCTTCCGGCGTATCTTCAATTACAATATTAAGTGCGTTAAGCTCATCTCGGATTTTATCAGCTACTGCCCAATCCTTGTTTTTCCGTGCTTCATCTCGTTTTTTTGCAAGGTCTAAAATGTATTCATCACTTTCTTCATCCGGTTTAGATTCATTTGAAAAATCAAAGCCAAGCACATCCATAAGCTCTGAAATATCGGCATGGATCTCTTTCACAAATGTTTTAGATGATGAATTTGAAATATTAACGTTAGCAAACCTTACAAACTCAAAGACAGAGGCTAAGGCATCTGCTGTGTTAAAGTCATCATCTAGGCTTTCTTCAAAATTAATTTTAAATGTTTTTGATTGTTCTAAAAGCTTATTTTCTGCTTCACTAATTTCTTCACCAATAGCTTTTTCAATAGCAAACTGTAAATCCTGTAAGCAATTTTTAATGCGTCTAAGCCCGCTTTCAGCTGAATTCATCAGCTCATCACTAAAGTTTATTGGGCTTCTGTAATGCCCTGACAGCATAAAAAACCGGACGGCTTCATAAGAGAATCGTTCGGCAACCTCTCTAAGTGTAAAAAAGTTCCCAAGTGATTTCGACATTTTTTTGTTGTCGATATTTAAAAATGCATTGTGTAACCAATAATTTGCAAATGTCTTTCCACTTGCTGCTTCGCTTTGGGCTATTTCATTTTCATGATGCGGAAATACAAGATCCTCGCCGCCAGCATGGATATCTATAGTTTCTCCTAAATATTTCTTTGCCATAGCTGAACATTCAATATGCCAACCGGGACGCCCTTCGCCCCAAGGAGATTCCCAAGCGGGCTCACCCGGCTTGTTTGGTTTCCAAAGTACAAAATCAGTAAGATTAATCTTTTCGTTGTCTTGAGCAACTCTTTGCCCTGAGATCAAATCATCCGTATTTTTCCCGGAAAGCTTACCGTAACCACTGAACTTTGCTGTGTTAAAATAAACCGTTCCATTTTTTTCATAAGCAAAGCCTTTTGCTTCCAAATCTTCTATCAGATCAATAATCGGATTTATTTCCTCTGTAACCCGAGGATGAACAGTTGCGGGTTTTGCATTAAGCCCATCGGCATCTTTACGTGCTTCGGCTACGTATTTATCGGCAACTGTTTTCATATCAGAATTTTCTTCGTTTGCACGATTAATTATTTTATCATCAACATCTGTATAATTGTTTACATACGTTACCTCATATCCTTTGTATTCAAGATATCGTCTAAACGCATCAAAAACAACAACAGGTCTTGCGTTGCCAATATGGATTAAATTATAAACGGTTGAGCCGCAGACGTACATTTTAACTTTACCATCTTCGATCGGTTTAAATTCTTCTTTTTTTCGGGTTAATGTGTTGTATAGCTTCATAAATCAATCCTCTTTTCTGACCCTTGCAATACAATGTACAACACGGTTTTGAGTTGGAAATTTTTATCCCTGCCTTTGTCAAGGCGTACCGGAAAGGAGTCCGGCGGCGCAGCCGCTTTTGCTGTAGGCAAAAGTACTGACA
>WRBF01000028.1 GCA_009784685.1 Defluviitaleaceae bacterium
AAATTTTTATTCCTGCCACGAAAAGAGACCGCAGCCTTACCAATGTAAGGCAAGGGCTCTTGACAAAGGCAGGAATAAAAATTTCCAACTCAAAACCGTGTTGTACATTGTATTGCAAGGGTACTTTCAGTTAATCACTGTTCTCCTGTAGGGTCGTTAATAAACGCAGCAAATTTAAACCCGTGGAAATGGTCAGAGTCAAACGAACTGCGCCCTTGAATGTAATGGACATGCTTGCCGTCTGCTACCGGAATTGAGGGTCCTGTTTCCTCTTTGTATGTGTGAAAATGTCCTCTTGTAAAATCCGTTACACCTTCCAAATGATGGGCATGGTTTCCATCTGGTAGAGGAATTACATCGCCGGTTACGCCTGAAAACCTATGGTTGTGAAAGAGATTTATCGTCGGACCGGCAAGTTCTGTGCCTCCGGCATATTCATGGGTATGATGATACTCGTTACTGCCTTGATGTCTCTTATCTTCGTTAACGTTAGTTGCTTCAATCCGTTTTTCGCTGATTAAATCATAATAGTTTGGTTTAACATAATTATACATTGTGAACCCTCCTTGCTTAATGTTGTATTTTATGAAGAAAGCTCGGTAATGGTGTTATTACCCCCTTGTGGTTTTGTGTAAGCTATTGTATAATCTTCAGAACTGGAGGCGTTTGTTTGGAACAATTATTTTTAAACCTTAAAGGCTATAAGCGAATAGCTATAATGGGAGGAACTTTTGATCCGATTCACTATGGGCATTTAGTAGCAGCGGAAGCAGTTAGAACTGAGTTTAACACGGAAATAGTGCTGTTCATACCAACAGGAACACAGCCATATAAGCAAAATCAAACAGTTTCGCATAAAGAACATAGATATTTGATGACGGTTTTAGCGACTGCATCAAACCCAAATTTTGCAGTCTCTCGTATCGAAATTGATAAGGGAGGGATCAACTACACAATTGATACTATAAATGAGCTTATATCAATGTGTGATATGGGCACAGAGGTGTTTTTTATAACCGGTGCTGATTCTGTATTTCAAATACTTACTTGGAAAGACGGAGCATCTCTAATTAAAAAATGTAATTTTGTTGCCGTAACCCGCCCGGGGTATAATAAAAATGATCTTGTTGAATATGCGGTTAATTTAAAGAAAAGCCACTCAGCAAGGCTTCATTTCCTTGAAATTCCGGCACTTGCAATATCTTCAACGGATATACGCGGGCGCATTAAGACAGGAAGCCCTATCAAATATTTAGTTCCACATGAAGTTGAGCGGTATATCGAAAAAAGCGGTCTCTATTTAAGGCATGATTTTTCAGCGGATATTTTGCAAAGGCTTAAAAAGATGATGTCTGAAAAACGCTACATCCATACTATCGGCGTTGCTAAGGAAGCTATAAAACTTGCAGATATGTACGGTGAAGATGCCGAAAAAGCTTATATAGCTGCACTCTTGCATGATATCGCAAAAGAAATGCCAAACAGTTCAAAATTAGCAATGGCAAAAGCTGTAGGCATAAAGCTTGATGAAGAACTCGAAAAGATTCCGACGCTTTTACATGGATATCTAGGTGCTCAAATAGCAAAAACTGATTTTGGTATAGATGATGAATATGTACTTGATGCTATCAGGTATCATACTACAGGTCGAGCTAACATGACTTTGCTTGAAAAAATTATTTATTTGGCTGATATAATAGAACCAAACCGAGAAATCTACGAAGGTCTTCCACAAATAAGACAGAAGGCATTTGATAATTTAGATGAAGCAGTGTACGAAGGTATTATAGATTCAATATCATACGTCAACAGAAAAGGCGAACATGTCTATTACTTAAGTGAAGAAGCTCGGGATTTTTTGAAAAACGAAGATAAATTAGGGGGATAAAATTTTGAAAAAGACACTTGACATTAAAGAGGCATTAAAAGTTGCATATAAAGCATTAGACGATAAATTTGGAAATGATATTGTCGTACTTAACATCAGCGAAAAGTCAATTTTAACAGACTATTTTATAATAGCCGATGGAACGAATGCTTCGCAAATTAAAGCAATGGCTGATGAAGTTAACGAAAAACTTGGTAAGTTCGGTTTGAGGATTAACCAATCAGAAGGAAGAGATAACGCCGAGTGGATTTTGCTTGATTACGGCGATATTATTATCCATATTTTTGATAAGGCAAATAGAGATTTTTATGACATTGAGCGCATCTGGAGCGATGCAGAAAAGGTTGAGTTGGGGAAATAATAATGGCAAAATCAAAATCACAGTCGGCAAAAGATTCAAAGCCGCCGCCGAAGAAAAGTAAATCAAAGCAAAACAAGACAACTAAAAAAGCTTCGCTTAAACACGAGATAATTTGTATAGGTGTTATTGCATTTGGTCTTTTGGTTATTTTAAGCCTTTTTACAAGCGGCGGAGCTGGAATAATAGGAGCTATTATTAGAAGCCTTCTTATTGGGCTTTTTGGCATAGGTGCATATGTGTTGCCTTTTTTTCTTATAATAGGCTCTGTTTATGCGTTTTTAAAAAGAGCAGGCGGCATTAAAGTGTCAAAATTTGTGTTTATGACAATAGGCTTTTTGCTATTAATAACCCTTGTTCATATTATGGGCACAAACAATGAAATAAATGAGGATGGCTTTTTCAGCTATCTTGCGTCAAGTTACGCCGATGGTTCTATTGATAATGGGGGTCTTTTTGGTGCGATTTTTTCACTCCTATTTGTAGGTCTTATCGGCAGGGATGGCTCTTATATAGTGATTATTGCAGCTTTGCTTGTTCTTGTGATAATTCTGACGGGGAAATCATTTTTTGGTGCGATTAGCCGGGCATATTCAACCGCCGGTGAGGCATTTAATAAATATTCCGATGAAGAAGATGATGAATACATAGATGATAACATAAATGACGATGACGAACCTTATTATAGAAGGCAAGAGCAGGAAACAATGTTTGGCAGGAAAAAAATCAATAAAAATAAAGAGGTTAAAACGTTTATTATTGATGAAAATAAAGATACAGAGGACTATATCGACGAGAATATTGAACTTGATGCCGGAATCCATCTTGCAATGTCAGATTTGAAGAATAAGCCTGTTGGGGGTGGTTCAAAGTCTACTCAGGTGCGCAATAGCGGCAAGTTAAACAGGTTGGATATTATTTCAGATGATGAAATAGATCAAATGCGCATGGAAAATGAACAAATGCAGGTTAAGCTTGCGGGCTTGAAAGAATTTGATGAAGAGCGTGAAGCTTTGCCAGATTTAGAGGAGTGCGGCAATAATGAACAGGATATTGATGTTGATGAAAATGTTTATGAAGGGGTTGAAACCGCAAAAGAAATCGAAGAGGGTTTTCTTGCGATAAACGAATATAAAAGGAATCCTGTAAACAAAGAAAAGCAAGATGCGGGTTCGAGTCGGAAGATTGATGAAGATGATATCCATATTGAGATAAGTTCTGGAACTGAACAAGTTCCATTTAAAAAAATAGGCTATATTAAGCCACCGATTGACTTATTAAGCGATACTCCTGACATGGTTAGTTCAAGCTCAAGGGCGGCTATACTTGAAAACTCAAAAAAGCTTGAAAGTACGTTAAAAAGCTTCGGAGTTGAGGCAAAAGTAGTTTCGGTAAGCCAAGGTCCTGCTGTTACAAGATATGAACTTTCGCCCGGTCAAGGTGTTAAAGTAAGCAAAATTTCCGGGCTTGCGGATGATCTTGCGCTTAACCTTGCCGCCGTTGGTATTCGTATTGAGGCACCTATCCCCGGAAAGTCAGTTGTTGGGATTGAAATACCGAATAAAGAGGTTATGCCTGTTTATTTGAAGGAAGTGCTTGACGATGAAGAATTTAAAAATTTCCCTTCAAAGCTTGCTGTTGCTTTAGGTAAGGATATTGCGGGCAATACTGTTATTGCGGACATAGCGAAAATGCCCCACTTGCTTATAGCCGGGGCGACAGGCTCGGGGAAAAGTGTATGTATTAACACTATTGTTATAAGTCTTTTGTATAATTCGTCGCCGGATGAAGTAAAGCTTTTAATGATTGACCCGAAAGTTGTTGAACTAAGCATCTATAATGGTATCCCTCATCTTTTGATCCCTGTAGTGACTGACCCTAAAAAGGCGGCAGGTGCGCTTAACTGGGGCGTGCAGGAGATGATAAACCGATATAAATTGTTCGCCGAGGCTAACGTTCGGGATTTAAAGGGATATAACCGTGTTTTAAAAGAGCGGGATGAAGAGATACTTCCACAAATTGTTATAATAGTAGACGAGCTTTCGGATCTTATGATGGTTGCCGCAAATGAGGTTGAAGATGCGATATGTCGTCTTGCTCAAATGGCAAGAGCTGCCGGAATACACCTTATTATAGCGACACAAAGACCATCAGTTGATGTTATAACCGGGCTTATTAAAGCGAATGTGCCGTCAAGACTTGCGTTTGCTGTGTCATCAAGTATTGACAGCCGTACAATTCTTGACTCAACCGGGGCTGAAAAGCTTTTGGGTAAAGGCGATATGCTTTTTAACCCTGTTGGACTTAGCAAACCGCAAAGAGTTCAAGGGGCGTTTATATCTGATAAAGAAGTTGAAAGCATTGTTGACTTCTTGAAAGTAAGCTGCGGTAAGGAATATGACAGCGAAATGATTGATAGAATTACAGCGCCAAAAGCAGTTGAAGATTTTGACGGAGAATCGGACGAGCTTTTCGAAGAGGCGGTTGGTTTTGTAATTTCAAAAGAAAAGGCATCAGCATCAATGCTCCAACGGCAATTTAGAATAGGCTATAACCGTGCTGCAAGGTTGATTGAAGAAATGGAAACCAGAGGCGTTGTCGGTCCGGAAGATGGCAGTAAACCACGTAAGGTTTTAATGGGCAGCTATAATCGAAGCGGCGGATATGAATTTGATGATTAAAACAAGTGAAAGGAAGATATAAATCATGTACACAAAAATAAAACAGATTTACAGAGAAACTGATAGTTACATCGAAAAGGAAATTAAACTCGGCGGATGGGTTAGAACAATTCGTGACAGCAAAACGTTTGGGTTTATAGAGCTTAACGATGGGAGTTTTTTTAAGTCGATTCAAATAGTGTTTGACACAGAACTTTCAAACTTTAATGAAGTTGTAAAGCTAGGCGTTGGCGCAAGCCTTACTGTCAGCGGGACACTCGTAAAAAGCATTGGTGCAGGACAAGCTTTTGAAGTTAAAGCATCAGAAATAATAATCGAAGGGGCATCAGATGGTACGTACCCGCTTCAAAAGAAACGGCATGGGCTTGATTATTTGCGGACTATAGCACATCTTCGTCCGCGGACTAACACGTTTATGGCTGTTTTTAGAGTTCGTTCGCTTGCGAGTTTTGCGATTCATAAGTTTTTTATTGAGCGAGGTTTTGTAAACGTACACACGCCAATAATAACAGCAAGCGACTGCGAAGGAGCAGGGGAGATGTTCCAAGTTACAACGCTTGATATGAAAAATCCACCTAAAACCGATAAAGGCGAAATTGATTTCAAGGAAGATTTCTTTGGCAAAATGGCAAACTTGACTGTAAGCGGACAGTTAAATGCTGAAAACTTTGCAATGGCTTTTCGTGATGTTTATACATTCGGTCCAACGTTCAGAGCTGAAAATTCAAATACTGCAAGACATGCAGCAGAGTTTTGGATGATAGAGCCGGAGTTTGCGTTCGCAGATTTAAACGACAATATGTGTCTTGCGGAAGATATGTTAAAGTACGTTATCAAATATGTCATGGACAACGCACCTGAGGAAATTGAGTTTTTTAACAACTTTGTTGATAAAGAGCTTATCAGCAGGCTTGAAAACGTTGTTAACTCTGATTTTGCAAGAGTTACCTATACGGAGGCTATAGAAATACTTCAAAAAGCGGATGTTAAATTTGAATACCCTGTAAGTTGGGGCTGTGATCTTCAAACAGAGCATGAGCGTTATTTAACCGAAGTCAAGTTCAAAAAGCCGGTTTTTGTAACGGATTATCCAAAAGACATCAAAGCATTTTATATGCGAATAAATGATGATCAAAAAACCGTTGCCGCAATGGATCTTCTAGTTCCCGGTATAGGCGAAATAATAGGCGGAAGTCAAAGAGAAGAGAGGCTTGACATTCTTGAATCACGTATTAAAGAGATGGATCTTGATATTGAGAGCTACTGGTGGTATCTTGACTTGCGTCGGTTTGGCACGGTAAAGCACGCCGGTTATGGTCTTGGTTTTGAACGTTGTATAATGTATTTAACAGGCATGAGTAACATTCGTGATGTTGTACCATTCCCAAGAACGGTTAATAACGCTGAATTTTAGGTGTGAATGATATGGTTAAGCTAGGAAATAGTTGGGATGACCTGCTGCGGGAAGAATTCACAAAAGAGTATTATTTGAAACTGCGTGAATTTTTGAAAGCCGAATACAGTACACGTATAGTGTATCCTAATATGCATGATATTTTTAATGCTCTAAAATTAACGGCATATGAAGATGTTAGAGTTGTAATTTTAGGTCAAGATCCTTATCATGGGGAAGGACAGGCGCATGGTCTGTCTTTTTCCGTAAAATCAGGCATTGCTACCCCGCCGTCGCTTTTAAATATGTACAAAGAACTGCAAAGCGACTTGGGGTGTTACATACCAAACAACGGATTTCTTGAAAAATGGGCAAAACAAGGTGTTTTGCTTCTTAACACAGCGTTAACGGTTCGAGCGAACTCTGCCAATTCACATAAAGGAATGGGTTGGGAAACTTTCACTGATACGGTTATCAGCCATTTAAATGATCGCAAAGAACCCGTAGTCTTCGTGCTTTGGGGTAACAATGCAAAATCAAAAAAATCGCTTATTGATCGTAATAAGCATATGATTTTAGAAGCGGCACACCCAAGTCCGTTGTCTGCCCATTCAGGGTTCTTTGGCTGTCGGCATTTTTCTAAGGCTAATGAATTTTTGAATAAGTTGGGGATTAATGGTGTTGATTGGCAGATTGAGAGCTTTTGAAGATGTCCGGTTTTTGGGCTTTTGCAATCATTCCTCTAATTCTTGTATGATCTTTTTTTGATGGTGTTTTTAATGGCAAAAATTTATGGAAAGAAACAAAGTTTTTTGAATGTTAGGGTAATGGTTTTGATTGCCCTGCTATCTGCAATTGCTTTCGTTTTGAGCTTGGACGGGGTTTTTCGTTGGCGTTTGCCGCTTTTTCCGCCTTTTTTGATACTTGATGTTTCTGATATTCCTGCGCTAATTGGCGCAATAACTCTTGGACCGATTGCAGGTGTCCATATTGTAGCTTTAGGCAATATTCTTGATGTGCTTATGACCGGGACAACCACAATGGGTATCGGACCTTTTACAAACTTTTTGGCAGGAACAGCGTATATTTTGCCAACAGCATATATTCACAATCGCTTTGGCAGCAACCTAAAAAGCTTTCTAGTTGGCGCCGGATTGGGCGTTTTGTTTGCGACCATAACTGTATCTTTAATTAAAATGATAATTATGATACCGATATACGCTTATATTTTTGGCATACCAATTGACAATATTGTTGCAATGGGAACAATGGTAAATAGCAGCATTGACAGTTTAGCAACCTTGGTTTTATTTTCAATTGTACCTTTTAATATCTTAAAATTCTCCTTAGTGTCTATTGGAGGTTTTGTGGTGATCAAAGCCTTTAACCCTTTAATGGTGCGATTTAGTAAGAAATGAAGCGTTTTGAATAAACTAGTTTGCACAAAGAGAAAAACCCTGACAGTATAATATTGCCAGGGTTCTAAATATTTAAGAGTAAACAATCTCAATTAAGTGCCTGTTTTAAATCCTGAATAATATCAACCACATCCTCAATTCCAACAGAAAATCTAACCAAATCATCCGGAGAACCCGCAGATTTACGCTGTTCCGGCGTAAGTTGTGAGTGGGTTGTGCTAGCGGGGTGAATTACACAAGATTTTGTATCGCCCACATTTGCCAAATGAGAAATTAGTTTTAGAGAATCAATAAACTTGCGTCCGGCTTCCAGTCCGCCTTTAATGCCAAATGTCATAATTGCCCCTGCGCCTTTTGGCAAATATTTCTGTGCTAATTCGTAATCCGGATGACTTTCAAGACCTGGATAGCTGATCCATGAAACTTTTTCATGAGCTTCTAAGTATTTAGCCGCCTCTAGCGCATTTTTACTATGGCGTTCCATACGAAGATGTAGCGTCTCAAGCCCTTGAATCAAGAAAAAGCTGTTAAAAGGCGATATACATGCGCCAAAATCACGTAAGATTTGCGTCCGCAGTCTTGTAATAAATGCTGCCTCGCCAAGGCTTGTAAAGGCTAAACCGTGGTAACTTGGGTCAGGCTCGGACAAAAGTGGAAATTTGCCGTTGTTATAGTCAAATTTGCCGGAATCTATCAAAACTCCACCCATTGTTGTGCCATGCCCACCAATAAACTTGGTAGCGGAATGAATCACAATGTCAGCTCCAAAATCTATAGCACGGTTAATATATGGGGAAAATGTTGCATCAATTATAAGCGGGATACCGTTTTTATGAGCAACTGCCGCAAGCCCTTCTATGTCAGCAACATCAATTTTGGGATTGCCTATCGTTTCAGCAAAAATCGCTTTAGTTTTTTCGGTTATAGCCCTTGCAAATCCTTCAGGTGAACTGTCCTTTGCGAAATTCACTTTAATTCCCAAATTTGGCAATGTGTAAGAGAACATATTAAACGTACCGCCGTAAAGGCTTGGAGAGCTTACGATTTCATCACCTGCACGGGCAATATTAAGTATCGCACCGATTATCGCCGCATGACCGGATGAAAACGCCAATGCGCCTATCCCCCCCTCAAGAGCTGCCATGCGCTTTTCAAAGGCATCATTTGTTGGGTTCATAATCCGTGTATAAATATTCCCGGTTTCTTTTAGTGAAAACAAGTTAACCGCATGTTCAGTGTCTCGAAAGTTGTATGCGGCGGTTTGATAAATAGGTACGGAACATGATCCGGTAGTAGGGTCAGGTTCATATCCTGCGTGTAATAAAATTGTATCTAGTTTCGCATTTTCAGGTAATTTCATAGGTATCGCTCCTTTTGATTTTTAAATGTTATGTAATTCAACCAGTTTGAAAAAAATAAATTTGCATGATTACGCCATGTAATGGCGGGGGTATTTGATGGGCAATCATCGGGAAAATAATTATGCGGAACCGCAGGATTTAAGCCCTTTTCAATATCACGCTTAAATTCGTTTGCAAGTGTATCAGCATCATATTCCATATGCCCTAACACAAATACTTGCTTGCAATTTCGAGTAGCAGCCATATGCATACCGACCTCCGGTGATGATGCCAAAACTTCCAAAGCCGGGCAAGCTTTTAGTGCCGGCTCATCAATCCCCGACCAACGTGACTGCGGTGCATAAAACGTATCGTCAAAGCCGCTTGTAAGAACGTTACTTTTGCTTAGCGGCTGAAGAGGAAATACTCCGCAAAGCTTCTTTTTAAGCGGGACTTTGTTAATTTCGTAATGATGGTACAATGCCGCTTGCGCTCCCCAACAGATGTGAAGTGTAGATACGGCGTTAGTGAGTGTCCAATTCATAATCCTACACAGCTCGTCCCAATAGTTAACCTCTTCAAATGCCAGATGCTCAATAGGCGCACCAGTTATGATAAATCCGTCAAATTTTTGACTTTCAACCTCCGCAAACGGCTTATAAAAAGCGTTAATATGGCTCTCAGGGGTAGTTTTTGAGATGTGAGAAGCGAGTTTTATCAGCTCTATATCTACTTGAAACGGGCTGTTACCCAAAAGACGCAGAAGCTGAGTTTCGGTTGTTATTTTATTCGGCATAAGGTTGAGAATCGCTACTTTAACCGAAGGATTGCCGTTTGTTTCTATTAAATCATTCGTTATTACAGATATATTTTCGCTTTCAAGCTGTGCCTTTGCCGGGAGACTGCTTGGGATTTTTACGGGCATTTTGAACTCCTCTTTAAATTTTTTGCAATAAAAAAACGCTCGGAATCTTTTTACGGCCGAGCGTCTTTGTTTTATTTTTCAAGCGGAACAGTTACTAAGGGTGAGTTCAGCAAGAAAGCAAACAAGACGCTTCGACCTTAGGCATCGAGCGCATTAACATGTTTGCTGTTTTGTTTGCTTGGACTTGATTCAATTTTATCACCCTAAGGGTAGTTTAGCATATAAGGTGTTGGTGTGTCAACTTAAATTTTCGATTACGGCTGCCCATCTGATGTTTGCGCTTATTGGATTATTTTATTGAAACTTTTCCCAAACAAAAAAAGAGAAGGCTCTCCTTTTTTGTACGCATATCTTTTATTAACGTTTGTGCGCTTAACTAATCATAGGGAAATGACGGCCGAGTACTAAAATCAATATTCAATGGGACATACAGTTCTAGCAGCGGATTCCAAAGAAACCCAACTTCTACAAATATATTTCCTTCTCTGCCGCTCCAAGATGCTGCTATTCCAGTGTGTGACTTATCTAGGGGGGATTCTAGATGGATATAATCTTGAAAATACTCACTGACTTGATTAGATAAAACAATCAATTCTTCTTGTGCCTGAAAGATTTCTCCCGCTAGAATCCAAAACAGTGGTAACTCTTCCTGAATAAACACCAAAGCATCTTCTGTTGCTTGAGGGTTAAAGTGAAAGCTCATGCTTAGATCTCCTGCTCGATCTCCTCTCGCTCCAGTATGCAACATAAAAATTATACATGTAATTGTATCATCATGATTGCTTATTGCATATGCTGCACTAGTTCCGCTCGGATTTGGTCTGGGTAAACGAGGTTGAATTTCTTCTGATATCTCCCATGTCAACCCAATTCTTGTCAAAATTAATAAAAAATCATCAAAAGTTATTGCAAATCTTTCCCCCTCTGGGATAAATATAAGAGGTGTCACAACATTCGTTTCTTCGTTTAAACTTAAAACTTCATATCCGCCTTCCAAAGCACCATGTTCGTATTCTGGCAATACCCAAGCGCAAGCAGTTAGCAGAAAAGCGGTAAATGTTAAGACAAAGCTAGCTTTCAATCAAATCCCTCCCCTCAAACATACAGACGTTATCATCTATGCCAGTCAATACAATTTCTTCTCAAGTCGCAATTAGCACCATTTGCGCAGCTAAATGAACTCATTGTATGACCATGAACAAATGATTCAGTATGACCTATAGAAAATGCATTGTGTATGCTAGTTGCATTTGTTAAAGAGCTTCCAACGCGTATCGGAATTGGACGACCAAAGAATGGTTCAGCAAGGAAGCACTCCATATGCCAAGACCAGTTTATCCTTCGTGTATCCCAATCAGGTTGAGAAATCCAGTTGCATGAAACCAAGTTGCATCTGTTATATATGCGCCAAGTATATGCCACCCTCACGTCTGAAGATGCTCTATCAGAGGGGCATGTCCTTCCGGATACATTAACGTTCTCCCACATTCTAAGCTCCCGAACCGAATTATTGCCACAACTAGGACAACGTGCAAATCTTGGGCTAACTTCACTTGTGTCTCTAAGAACAAAGCTAACATTTTCGTATAGCATACGAGCTTGACGATTGCTAAAGTATGGGTGATACAGATAAGTTCTCTCCCATTCCTCGGGGGATACGTCAATGTAGAAAATCGCTGTACCATTTTCATCAAATTTATCCGGCTTGGCTCTAAAGGTAGAGGCGATATCCAAATACTCTGCTTCAAAGATATTGCTTTGTATATATTCATAAGCAAAGCCAGACGAAAGTATTAACGCAAACATCATTGCAACAACCAAAAAAACAGCTATAAACTTTTTAAACATAAAAATCATCTCATTAATACTATAAAAGAAACTTGTAAAACGTGTCAATATGTAATAAAAACTCTTTATTTTCGTTCATAAACATTATCACATCAAGGGTATTATTAAAGTCTCCGCTTATGTTATATTATACATCCCCCCTTTTTTTCTTGTCAAACATTTTTCTTAAACAATTTGAATGGTAAGTTAGAAAGTCGTTTATTACAATAATCTTCTAATCCTGCTTTGCAAAGAACTACACCTGTCTGCCAGTTCATTTGTCCACTGAGTTTGAGCAGTTCTTAGAGCTTTTTCAATTTCACAAATGTTATTTAAGTTTTTAATAAGCTCTTCCTTTTGTTCCGCTGTTGGATAATTGCCGCAAGAGCGGAAAAGATGTTCCCCTACGGCGATACCTTGGCGTAGTTTTGCAAACGGATTCTCATTGTAATACATCAATACGCCCCCTCTTCTGGTGAATTTGATATTATGCCAATCTAACTTCCGTAAAAGCTTGGCAAATATGATTTTTTGTCACGCCATTCATGACCGCATTCATCGCATTCGTGATAGATATAGTTCGGATCATATGCTTTAGACGTTTTAAAAGGATATTTCTTTCCACATTTCGGGCACTTTTCTTCCATAAATACTACATCCTTTCAAGAATTTTTATTTGTAAACATCAATTCGCAAAACTACTAATTTTCATCTGCTATAACCCCATTAGGCATATCTAGAAGTATTCGAGCAATTGGAATAATCGGTCCGGTAACCGTATAAACTATGAACCAGAAAAAGGCTCCAAGGGCAGCATATATCAGAGTTCCTATGAGGTTTTCTTTAAGTGATTCGCCTCTTGCTTTACCAACTATGTACCCATTAAATAATCGGTCTTTAAGCTTTGAGAAAAACATTAAAAAGTTCCCACATAAACCCATTCCAATCCATGCAGTTACAAAAGCTTCCATTATTCCACCAGGTAATCCTAAGATAAACCCGAAGATAAGTCCAATAGCAAGCCCGATAATTGATTTGGTGCGTTCTTTTTGGGTATCCCAATCGTTCATTTTTTCATTCCCCCTTGATGTCGAGTCTGTCAAAATGATGCTGATATGTTTTGATGAGGCTTTTGTCAAAATGTCTACTTTTTGACAGCGGCCCCTTATTTTTAGTCTTGCCAGGGAAAAGCAAATTTTTTGACAAAATTCGTTAAAATGTGTTGCATTTTCATTTATCAAATGATAGAATAGAGTCAAATAAACAGCTGTCAAAAAGTAGACTTTTTGGCAGCTGTTTTTTGTTTTCTTTTTAATAAAGTGGACATACAGGTGTCATATTTAATATGCTATAATTATTACCCTAGCACCAAACACGAGGCAATCTTTGTGGGATTTTTGTCTACTGTTTGGTGCAAGGGTAATATTACCAAAACAAAGGATTGATTAAAATGTTTGAATCAAGATGTGGCATAAAATGCAATGAATGTGAGTATCGAGATCAGATGAATTGCCAAGGTTGTATAGAAATACATAAGCCGTTTTGGGGCGATTCATGCCCGGTTAAAGATTGTTGCGAAGGGCGCGGGCATGATCATTGCGGGTTATGTTTAGAGTTTCCTTGTCAGCTTTTGACCCAATTTGCGTATGACAAAGAACAGGGCGATAACGGAAAGCGTATAGAAACTTGCCGTAATTGGGCAAACTCATTTGATGTGTTAGCTTTTGTCCAAGCTGTCGCATCACAAAATGATGATGCCTTGCGCAAATACTTCACGCCAGATGCTACAATATGTTGGCATGGAAGTAACGAACAGTTTAACGTAGACGAATATATACGTGCTAACTGTGAATACCCCGGTAAATGGAACGGCACAGTTGAGCGTATTGAATATATGAGTAACGGCTTGGTTATCGTATCAAAAATATTTTCTGATAGTGAAGCAAATGAAGCTCATGAAGCCTACGAGGCTCACTATGTAACGGCTTTTGCTACGGTCTCAAACGGAAAAATAAGCCGCTTAGACGAGTATTACAGCGAATGCGGTGAAGCACCTGCATGGCGTAAGGAAATGAAAATAGGTAAGCCTATTGTTTAAAGCGTTTTAGCTTGTGTCCACACGCTCCAAGGAGGATATAAAAATGAATCAAGAGATTGTTAAAAGGGCAGGGGAGGTTATAGCCTCTAAAGCAAACTATGTTGGCGGAGGTATGGAGGGGCATTGCGTTCTTGCCCTTACTGATGAACATGGATATCCGACTGCATCAACATTAACGATTGCAAAAGCGGACGGTATCAATTGGCTTACATTTTGCACTTCGACTGACAGCACTAAAGCTATGCGGATTCAAAATTGTAATCGTGCCGGTGTGTGCATTGCAAGCAGCGAATATAACATAACGCTTGTTGGAACAATTGAAATATTAACTGATATCAACACGAAAAAAGATATGTGGTTTGAACCTATGAAGGAAATGTGGAGTAGTCCTGATGATCCAAGCTTTTGCGTTCTGCGTTTTAATACCGAACGGTATAATCTTTATTTCGCTGATGATGAAACAGCGGCGACAGGCGTTTTAGAAGGGGTCAAGCAAGGTACAATGCTAAAAGTTACACCTGGTCTGGCATTTAAAGGGCAATGCAATCAGGCGCTAGACCTTTACAAAAGAGCTTTTGGGGCAACTGTCCTAACGAAATTGCTTTATTCTGATGCTAATCCGAAAGATATGCAGTATAAAAGCGAAGAAAAAGACTTTGTTTACTATGGTGAAATAGTGATAGGAGATCGTTTGATTACTATAGGTGATGATTCCGGCGGTGTTTTAAATGAAAAGATCGGAGGCATATCATCTGCGACTTCTCTTTTGGTCGAATTTGCAAATGTGGACGAGCTTAATGCCGCTTACGGGTTAATTTCTGACGGAGCAACGATTCTTACACCTATGTGCAACACCTCATATTGCACCGGGTATGTATCTTTGGTTGATAAATTTGGAATACACTGGGATCTTATGAGCGGTTATACCGGATAGACTATATATAGAGCACGGAGGTAAATGCTAATGGCACAGGAAAAATTAAGCTTTGAGCAATTTATTACAGCAGTAAATACGGATCATCAAAAATTTATTCAAGATTTGCATAATTATATGCTAGACAAGGACTGCAAAGCAACATTTGAAGAAAAGAAAAGCGGATACCTCGCTTCTTATAAGTTTGGCAAGCCGAAAAGATCAGTTGTTAATTTTCTGCTTAGAAAAGCAGGGATGCTTGTTCGCATATATGGAGAAAACACAGCAGGATATCTTGATTTCCTTGATACACTTCCGGAGGAAATGGTTCAGGCTATTTCCGAATCAGGTGCATGTAAACGTTTAGTCTATAACACTTGTAGTCCAAAATGTAAAGGATATGATTTTATGGTTAAAGGAGATCATTTTCAAAAATGCAGGTATAATTGCTTTGAATTCCTTGTAAAAGGCGAAAATAATCCCTATATTAAGTCATTTATAGATTTTGAATTGAGGGAAAGAGCAGCTAGATAGCCGCTCGCTTCGCCCTTGTCTCCAACAATTTTCGACAATTTAGAAAAATTGGTTGACAGCCTTTGCCAAAGATGGTATTATAATTAGGTATTATGTCGAGAATGTCAGGAGGAATTAACATGAAAGCTTATGGCGTAATAAGAAAAGTTGATGAGCTTGGCAGAATAGTATTGCCAGCAGGCTTAAGACGGAAATTTGGGATACATGTAGGAGAATGTTTGGAAATATTTACCGAGGGAGACACAATAATACTCAAAAAGTATGAATTTAATGATGTCTTTACAGGCGAAACGGACGACCTTGTTGAATACAAAGGTAAGAAAATATCGAAAAACACAATAAGAGAACTTACAAAATTATTAGATTAATTATCTCACTTTTCCCTCCGGAGAAATATAATATAGATATCATGTTAAACTATATTAGAATTTTCTCCGGAGGTAATTTTATATGTCAAACTCGACTTTTTTAAGCAATTATCCGTTTGAAAAACCACCTTTACCCTACAATTATAACAGTTTAGAGCCATTTATTGACACCAAAACAATGCATTTACACTATGACAAGCATCTTCAAACCTATATTGACAATTTGAATAAAATTATCTCCAAGCATAATGAGCTTTGGGGATATAGTCTGCAAGAACTTATAACTAACCCGGGTATCTTGCCGACAGAGATTAATGTATCCGTTTTAAGAAACGCAGGCGGTGTTTATAATCATGTTTTTTATTTTCAATGCATGGCAGAAGGTAAAGCTGAAAATCCTTCTGAGATAGTTATAGATTTAATAAATAAATCCTTCGGAAATTTTGATAAATTTAAAAATGACGTTAAAGAAGCAGCCTTGGGCGTGTTTGGGTCAGGGTATATGTGGCTTGTTTTTGATCTTGAATCCGATAGTCTGCGTATTATTCAGCTGGCTAATCAAGAAACGCCGCTAAATATAAAAGATGTTGTTCCTATTCTAAATCTAGATGTTTGGGAACATGCGTATTATTTGAAAAATTACAACAATCGTGATGAATATATTAATAATTGGTTTAACGTTGTTAATTGGAAGTTCGTTGAATGTAATATTTGGCTTACTCAAAAAATTCAGCAACAAAAAAAGATACTCTAACTTTCAGTGCAAACAGTTGATAAACGACTATTTGCACCGCCCTCTTAAAAAGAAGGCTGCGCCGGCAATGATAAATTGCCGGCGCAAAACAAGTAGTATCTTTTTTAAATTTAATCTTGTACAAATGGTATCAATGCAATATGTCTTGAACGTTTAATTGCGATTGTAAGCGCTCTTTGGTGCTTAGCGCAGTTGCCTGATACACGGCGGGGAAGTATTTTACTTCTTTCAGAAATAAATCTCTTTAATTTAATAGTATCTTTGTAATCTATAGATGTAGTTTTGTCAGCACAAAATGCGCATACGCGTTTTTTTCTGCGGCCACGTCTTTTTTGCATCATACGTTTATCCTCCATTTCAAGTAAAAATTTAATTTTTGCAAAGATTCAGCGCAAAGTTAAGCTTCGATTTTTTTCTTGTTAGTTATCTGATGAATCTTCACTTTTAAATGATCTAAAACGGCAAATCTTCATCATCTATCGTCTGAGTTATTGCCGTGAAACCGTCATCTATGCTGCTTGGCGGCATTTCGTTTCTTGAACCGGAATTTATGCTGCCTGATCTGCTTTCAAAAGAAGCTTTGCTTTCGGCGAAGTCCTGTTCTTCAACAACAATGTCCGTTGACCAACGTTTTTGACCTGTTTGCTTATCGTCCCAACTGCTTGTTCTTAGAGATCCCGCTATACAGATTTTCATGCCTTTTTTTAAATACTTCTCGGCGAATTCTGCCTGTTTGCCAAAGGCAACACAGTTGAAAAAATCAGTATCAGGTTCACCTTCGCGTTTAAAGCGGCGGCGTACCGCCAAGGAATATCTTGTAACAGCTATAGGGTCTGCACTTTGGGAATATCTTGTTTCAGGGTCTCTTGCTAAGTTGCCCATCATAATTACTTTATTCATAAATTATTCCCCCGAGATTGCTTAGTCTTCCTGACGTATAATCAAGAAGCGAAGCAAATTTTCCATAATGCGCAAACGGTCTTCCATTTTAGACGGAGCATCTCCATCTGATGTAAATGTGATAAAGCTATAAAAGCCTTCTGTTTGCTTGTTGATTTCATAGGCAAGTTTTCTTTTGCCCCAATCATCAATCTTGTCGATTAATCCACCGAATCTTGCAATAATTGCATGAACTTTTTCAACTTCCTCTTTAAGCAGTTCGTCTTCAAGATTTGCGTTTAAAATAATTGCTAGTTCGTACTTGTTCATTAACCAGTACACCTCCTTATGGACATTAGACCCTTTCTGTTTGAAAGGGCAAGGAATCTGTGTGAACTTTGTATTCGCACAGTATAAGGCGCAGCTATTTTTTAGCTGCGCTCAAATATTATAGCATATCAATTTATAAAATTCAACAAAAAATTAAATTATTTATAAGTTATTTCTTTTTTAGGTTTTTCTGGCTTTTTTTTGATAGCGTAATCAGCATTAGCTAGTTTCCACATAGATGTTATAGCGTCTACGACAAGGTCAAGCTCATTATCAGAAAAATCATAAAGCAAAGAGCGTATTTTTTTGAACTTTACCTCTCTAGGATCTTCATCCTTCATACAGTATGAGTTGTCTTTAAATAATTCTGAAATATCAACATTAAATATTTCAGCAATCCTTGGGAGTGTTCTTGAGGTTATTCCGCGAGTTTCTGCTTCCCATGAGCATACTGTGGATACTGAAAAGCCTAGGAGCTGTGCAAATTCTGTGTTTGTAATACCGCGCTCATCTTTAAGCCTGAACACATTGTCAGCAATTATTTTCTTTTCAACAACCTCTTTAAGTATTCTCTTCGATTTTTTGTCCTTCTTGTTAGAGACTTTGCTTATCTCCTTCTTCATAATTTTGTTTCCCCCTTCTGTGGCAGCCTGTGCTGCCTGATGCGTATTGTTTTTGTATTGTCGAATATGTGTAGTTTTTGTCGATTCTATTATACATCAAAAAATTAAGAAAGTAAAGACCAAATTGCGCAAAAATAAACCCCGATGCGGGTTGAGTCTGCGCCGGAGTTTGTTGGTTTGATTAATTTCATTGTCGATTGAGGCTCGAATTTGTCGAATATTCATGTTTTTAAGGTCTTGGTACAGATGTACTCATTATGAAATGATATGCCCAATGTGTAGACGGTAAATCAACAAACTGGGCTGCGCCTAAATGTGATAGAGAGCGCCTTTCTGACCTGGAAAACATTGATACTGCCTCTGCTCTTGTCATATGCGAGTTCGGCCGGAATGTTCTGTCCGGAAACCCGCTGATAAATCCGTTGCGGTTTGCTGCAACGATATAGCCTTGAGCCCAATGACCTTGTATGTCGGTAAACGGCGTTCCGGAATGATCTCGAGTATAACCGTAAACCCGACATGCAACTGCAACTACTTCTGCTCTTGTTATTGGGTCATGTGGTCTGAACAAGTTGCCTTCATATCCTAACATGTATCCTCTTGCTGATACAAATCTGAGTGCTTCAATGTCAATAGTGTCATGAGGCATATCATTAAATCTAATACCGTCGCCTGCAAAAGGTCTGCCTCTCATGTTATAAATCATCCTGGCTACTTCAATACGGGTAACGGCTCTGTCCGGTTCAAACCGATGCCCGGGCACACCTTCCAGTATTACGCCGCTTACAAAGCCTTGTGTGTTCCATTGTTGATGGTTAGTGTATCCTGATGATCCGACTGTAAAGCTTATTACATTTCCATAAAACGGCTCATTCCATCTGTCATCTGTTATTATATAAGCCCTTGCGAAATACCTAGCGTTTCTTTCTAAGTTTGAAAGATTTATAGAGAACGAACCTGATGACGTTACGCTAGAGGTTCTGCGGTTGCTGTTGTGAATTTCCGGCATTGAAATTGATCTTGAATATACAATTCCTCGTTCGACAACTCTATAGTTTACGCCGCTTGCAACATGTCCGCCAAGGGTAACGCTTGTTTGTGTCATGTTGGTTGGGGCATTCGTTGATATATAGCCGCCCCAGGTAGCACCAGTACCGTCTGTTCCAAATCCCGGAACTCGTATTGTTACTCCGTATGCTATCCCGTGATCATTTCTGGCAAACGCACGTACGAAATAAGCTTGGTTTGGCTGCGGTGGTGTAAACGTTACTACAGCAGAGCTTTCAACAGTGCTGTTTGGTCCTGCTGTAACAGCCACTCTATGTCCATCAGAATTATTAAGCGTTGGGTTTGAAACATTTCTTGAAAAGACTATACCTCTTTCGGTAATCCTTTGACCTGCGGCTGTGCTGCGATTTTGTGTAGTCAGCTCTACTTGCAATTGGCTGTCAGAAATTCGTGATGCTGACTCTGTTATAACCCTTGGCAGGTATGATTCAGACATTGTAGTAAAAAAAGCTGTCGCCGGGGATTCAAAAATATAATTACCGGTAACTCTATCACGAACAAATCCTGCCACATAATATCTTGTACCGGGTCTGAGGTCATTCAACGTAAAAGCTCTCGTTCCTGAGATATTGCCGTGGTGTATTGTAGAGTGAAATTCTGCATCGCTCGGTCTGTTGAGTGTACGGTTGTTTAGCGAACTCCTTGAAAAAACGACACCGGACTCTGTTATTCCATCGCCAAGACTTGTTATATTGATTGTTACAACAGCACTGTCAACCCTTATAGTTGATGCATCAATAGTGCTTGTGCCTAGTGTTGGAAATGTTCCTGTGCCTCCAACAGTAAAGATTAGATTAACCTCGGCGATAGTAACGTTGCTTGTTGTATGCCTCAGCGTTAAAATACCTGTATGTGTGCCTACCGGAAGATTGTTTCTTGGGCGAACGGACATATGTGTTGATGGAACATTTGTTCCTGATGCCGCCGCAAGGCTAGACGCAGGATTACCTGTCATTTCAAAATAGCCCGTTCCTGATGTAATAACCGCAGTTATATTGCTAAGTGCTCCGCCTCTGTTTCTTATATCAAACCTTTGAGCAGGTCGGACACTATATCCGATCGGTGCGGATGGGAATGTGAATTCAGTTATGTGAGATTCATGAGGAGGCAATGAAATCGTAACTAAAGGAGTTGCAACGTTGCCAACATCAAATACTAATCTGATGCGCCCAACTTCAGCACCTGACCCATTTCTTAGCACTGCATATGCTGAATGTTCTCCTGATAAAAGACCGTTTACCGGACGAACTGTGAACGTATTAGTAGCACCTGCTGCAAAAGTTGTAACCGTAGGAAGAGTTTGTATCTCAAAAGCAGATGAATTTTCAATGTTAACTGTAAGACCGGTTATAGTTGCGCCCATGTTTCTAATGTGAAATTGTTGGCTAGGGCGTGTAGTATATCCTACTTGAGCCGATGGGAAGTTAAAATGGCTCATGCTTGTATTCAAAGTTGCTGCTAAGTTTGTTCCTATATTAATGCTGTGAGCTGAACCTGCCGGAGAGGATACGTGTATTGAAAAAGTAAAAACACCCCAAGTTGCAGGATTAGCCCGTTGATTTGTTAAAGTGTCATAAACATGCACTTCTATTTGAATATGATGAGAAGGATCATTAGCCGCATTCGAAGGAGGGGATATAGAGCATGCACCATTCTGACTTATAGTAAGCCAGCTTGGTCCCATTGCAACATGCCATCTTAATTCCTCGTCCGGAAGAAGCGACACGGATGATGTTGTGAAGTTAAAGTTAATATTTTCTCCCGCAATAATCGGAAGAGTTCTGTTTGAAGGTATGCTGCTAGGGTGATTGATCGTTATCGTTGGACTAGCCACCATAACTACCGGGAAATATATTATCAAAAACGAAAACAAAAGCATAAATGAAACTATACCGTTAAAAATCCTTTTTTTCATAAGAAACCTCCTAATCAATTCCTTTATGGCATATTACTACCCATATATTATACCGCATATTCCGTTATAATACAATATTTTTTTAGAATTTCGGCATTTAAAATGATATATACTCGTATCCTCTCAAAACAGTAGCAGAAAAACGCAGAATTTTTTTCGCTAGACTAGGAAAAAGGTTCTTAGCGTACCCGAAGGTACGGTAAGGTTCTTTTGATATGTACCGCCAAGAA